>CAZAGR010000023.1:0-12540 GCA_964484585.1 uncultured Propionivibrio sp.
CATTGGCCATATTTCAGCGCGCCCGCGTGGATTACGGTACCGTTGTCTGGCCGGGCGAAATCGATATCGCCCCTGAAACGCTCTACGACGCTTCAGTGCCTCAGCTGGCGCTGGCCAAGCGCTCCAATCAATGCTCGCATGCCTTGCAGGCGAATTTCAGCGTAAGTGTTCATGCCACTTCTCCAATACAGCCAAGGCGTTGCCAGGCGGGGCTGATTTACGGTACAGCAACCTCGATATAGCTACCGATGGAAGCTGTATTTACGGCGGAACTGACGCTCTCGACGACTGCACGGATGCGAGGCCAGCTTGTCGTTGAAAGTACGACGACGGCAATTTTTCGGGCTGCGAGATTTTGTTGGTATCGGAGATTTGTGTCCGTGGTAACCAGTACCTCAAACCCCATTCTTTCTGCCGAAGTCAATAGTTCACCATTTTTCAGAGTAGCCCAATCAAGCTCATAAGCTGTGGAGACACTGTGTTTCATAAGGGCGTGCCGCAAAGGAACTGGCGTTCCTTGATCAAAAAGAACGCGCACCTATGCAGTCAGTAAAGTAGACCGTGCCGCATGTTCGAGCACATGGCGAGCCTGGGGCAAAGAAACGCCGGGAAACCACTCCAGGAACTGATGAACGGAAGCGTCTTCTTCAAGGTTCTCAAACAGCGCTGCAACAGGCACCCGAGTTCCGCAGAAAACCCAAGCACCACTTACGCGATCTGGGTCGCGCTCAACATCAGGACAAGAAGACCAATCAATCATGGGCGAATGCTAGCACTTTGAACGGAGGTGGGGAATGTTGTCTGGTTGGAGTATGCCCCTCAAGCAAGCACTGAGCCGACCCGCCAGCTGTTGGAAGGAAGCTTTGGCTTGAATTTTCCGGTGTGCGTATATACAATGTTTCTACACACTTATCCGAGGGATTCATCATGGAAGCAGTTATCCGCAAATGGGGCAATAGTCCGGCCTTACGTCTGCCCGTTGCAGTGATGACCGAGGCGGACTTCCGGCTCGAGCAAAAAGTCAGCATTACCGTGACAAAAGGACGGATAGTGATCGAACCGTCTGATACGGTTGAATATGATCTGGATCTGTTGCTTAGCGGCATTACGGCCGAGAACGCACATGCCGAGGTTGATTTTGGCAAGCCGATGGGCAAGGAAGTGCTGTGATGGCGGCCCGTAGCTATGTTCCCGAGGCGGGCGATGTGGTCTGGTTGGAGTTTGACCCTCAGGCGGGCCATGAGCGGGCCGGCCACCGCCCAGCGTTGGTCATCAGTCCGGCTGGCTATAACGGCAAGACGGGGCTCATGGTGTGTTGCCCGATGAGCACCAAAATAAAGGGGCATCCTTTCGAAGTGCTTACCGACGTGAGTGGCGTGGCCAGTGCGGTACTTTCAGACCAGGTCAAATCGCTGGACTGGAAGGCGCGACAGGCGAAGAAAAAGTCCTCGGTATCAGCAGAGGTGCTGATCCATGTCCGCGCCAAGATCAAGGCGCTGTTGATGATTCATTGATCAGTAAAGTGGATCCCGAATTCAAGACAGCGATTTAAGCTGTGAGCTGTCATAAGGGATCTTGATTAGCCACAATGTTCAGTCAAAGGCAGTTCCCTCCCCTTCAAGGGGAAGGAGTAGGGTTGATCCACATTCATCGGCTGAACTTCATGGCTAATCAGGTGGGCTTTTTTGTTTTTATCGAGAATTATCTGGCAACGTCTGGCAACCAAGAGAACGGTTTTGTTAAACCGACAAGTATGTATTTGAGTGAAAACCCTGTATTGGTAAGGAAAATGGAAGTTAATGAAAGCAAAACATGTTGATTAAATCAATCAAACCATGTAGATTGTTTTAACCAAACCATGTGGATTGGTGGAAGATCAGCATGAGGAACTCGATGGCTCGCCCTCGATTGACCGAACAACAGAAGTTGGCCAAGGCATTGACTGAGCTCCATCAGGTGCTCGGGTCTGAGCAGGGAGTTGTTCGCGGTAAGCAGATCAAAAATCCGACACGCTTGCTTCTACTTGAGCGCGGTTACCTTCGAGAAATCCTGAAGGGATGGTACTTTGTTTCGGACCCGCTCGCTGAGGCTGGTGATACCACCCCGTTTTACGCAAACTATTGGGAGTATCTCGCCAGTTACCTTTCAGAACGCTTCAGCACGGACTATTGCCTGACTGCCGAACATTCCTTACTCCGGCACGCGCAGCACAATGTCGTTCCACAGCAAGTGAACGTGATGCTCGCGGTAAACCAAAGCCAGGTTCAGGAGCTGGCTTTCGGTCACAGCGTTGCGCTGTACCCTGGAGGAAAAAGTTTTCCCGCCCCAGCAGATCAAGAGTCGTTGATGGGAATTCGATGCATGTCTGCGCCGTACTGCCTGGTCATGCTGAATCCGAGGTATTTCAAAGACTATGCACGTGAAGTCCAGATCGTCATGGGAAAGGTTGTTGATCCTAGTACGATCGCAGCCTTGGTTGATATCAATGCAGCTGGTGTCGCGCGACTTGTTTCAGCCTATCGACGGATTGGACGTAGCGACTTTTCCGAGGAAATTCTGAAACAACTCTCTGGTCTTAAAACGGCCCTCAACACAGAAGGAGATCCTTTTTCAGGAGAGCCGGTGTTTCAACTTGGTGCGCCAGGCAGATCTCCGCTATACAACCGAATCAAAGTCCTTTGGGCTCAACATCGCGAAGCCGTATTGGCATCCCGACCGTTGGATGCGAGAGTAAAGCTATCAAATGCCGACTATCTGGCACGCGTGGAAGCAATTAGAGTTGAGGACGCGTATCACAGCCTGTCGATAGAACGATACCGCGTAACACCCGAGCTCATTAGAAAGGTTGCTGAGGAAAAGTGGGATCCGACTGGTAACTCGCAAGATCAACGGCAGATCGATGCAATGGCTGCCCGTGGCTATCTAGATGCCTTCCAACTGGTCAAGGAAGATGCTGGAGAAGCGTATGCGAAGAAAGATTCAACGCCTGCTATTGCTTCTCAACTGTTCAACGACAGGCATCAGGCGTGGTTCCAAAAGTTATTCGGCCCATCAGTCGACGCTGGAATAATTGAACGCAGGGACTTGGTGGGCTATCGCCGACACATGGTCTTTCTGCGCGGATCGCTACATGCTCCGCCTCACTTCGACTATGTTCGAGATGGAATGGAAGCGTTACGCGAATGCTTGGCCGAGGAGACCGATGCGTTTGTAAGTGCTGTATTGGGTCACTGGCTGTTCGGTTTTATCCATCCCTACATGGATGGGAATGGACGGACGGCTCGTTTTACAATGAACCTGATGCTTGCCTCAGGAGGGTATCCTTGGACAGTGATTCGAGTCGAGGATCGTGCGACCTATATGGCTGCTCTTGAAAAAGCCAGTGTCGTTGATGATCTGGCTACGTTCTCAAATTTTGTTGCTGACTCCGTGCGGAGAAGCCAGTACACACCTTGAAAAGCCGTATACGATCATTCAAATTGCATACGAAAGAAAACGGGGCTCAGATTAGTCAAAAAATGATTTATTCGGCAACGTCTGGCAAATGCTGGAACTGACAAGCAACAACATTTTGATGGTAAACGCGATGGTATATTGTCACCAATAAGACATTTATTGCTTATGAATCAATTAGATATAAAGCTCGTGCGCAAGTGAGTGGGAATGATTCGGAGGCCAGCAAGGTCTAGTAAGTACTAGCACGAAAAACCAACTAAGTCCATGTAAATAATTGACTTTTTTGCTTGAGGTGCTACGGCAACGGGTCAGAGTTCCCCAGCGCCGTGGTGTTGAAGCCTGCATCAACGTACATGATTTCGCCGGTGACGCCGCTGGCCATGTCGGACAATAAAAATACCGCCGCGTTGCCAACTTCGTCGATGGTGACGTTGCGGCGCAATGGGGCGTGATGCGAGTTATAGGCGAGTAGTTTGCCGAAGTTGCCGACACCGGCGGCGGCGAGTGTCTTGATTGGTCCGGCGGAAATGGCATTGGCGCGCACGCCTTCGGGCCCGAGGGCGACCGCCATGTAGCGCACGGACGCCTCGAGGCTGGCCTTGGCCAGACCCATCAAATTGTAGTTAGGCATGGTGCGCACAGCGCCGAGATAACTCATGGCCAGTACGGAACCTTTGCGCGCTTTTAACATCGGTCGCGCAGCTTTTGTCAGCGCGGGAAAGCTGTAAGACGATACATCGTGGGCGATGCGAAAGGCCTCGCGACTGATGCCATCGAGAAAGTCGCCTTCAAGCGCTTCGCCGGGGGCAAAGGCGATTGAATGCACCAGGCCGTCGAGGCCGTCCCACTTTTCGCCCAGCGCCTTGAAGAGCGCGGCGATCTCGTCGTCGGACGCCACGTCGCACGGGTAGAGCATGTCGCCACCAAAATCCGCCGCGAGTTTCGCCGTGCGATCCTTGATCCGCTCATTCTGGTAGGTAAAGGCCAGTTCGGCGCCTTCGCGGTGGCAGGCCTTGGCGATACCATAGGCAATTGAACGGTTGGACAGCAGGCCGGTTATCAATATCCGTTTGCCGGTGAGTAGTCCCATGGCTGAGCTCCTTAGTTTGTTGTTTGCTGGGCGTGCCAGCCACGCGGAATCGAGCCGAGCAGTTTTCGTGTGTAGGGGTGTTGCGGGTTGCGATAAATTTCGTCGGAATCAGCAATTTCCACGACTTCGCCCTGATTCATCACGATCACCTGATCGGAGATGTATTTCACGACGGCCAGATCGTGCGAGATGAAGATATAGGACATCTTGAATTCCTCCTGCAGATCCTGAAGCATATTCAAGACTTGCGCCTGCACCGAAACATCAAGCGCCGAAACTGATTCGTCACAAATCAGCACGTCCGGTTTCATCGACAGGGCGCGGGCCACGGCCACACGCTGGCGCTGTCCGCCGGAGAACTCGTGCGGATATTTGCCAAAGGACTGCGCCGGCATTCCGACGCGCTCAAGCAGTTCGCGGGCGAGTCTTTCACGTTCTGCATCGTTGGCGCCAATTTTATGGATGCGCATGGGTTCCATCAGGATGTCACCGACGACAAAGCGTGGATTCAGCGAGGCGTAGGGGTTCTGAAAAATGATCTGAATGCGGCGTTTAAACGGCATCTGTTCCTTGGCGCTCATTTTCAGCAGGTCCTGTCCCTTGAACAGGACTTCGCCGCCCGAGGCTTGGTGCAGGCGCATGATGGTCAGCCCCACGGTGGTCTTGCCGGACCCCGATTCGCCGACCAATCCGACGGTTTTGCCGCGTGGTAGCGAAAACGATACATCCTTGACGGCGCGCATCACACGTTTGCCAAACAGACCTTCACGCGAGACGAATTCCTTGTTCAGTCCCCGTACTTCCAGCACAATTTCGTCATCGGCCGAGAGCCCGCGCCGCGCTTCGTCCGCCGAGCTGTCAATGATCGCCGCACCCGCCATGAAGTCATCGATCACGGCCAGTCGCTTCGGGCGGCGATCAAGCGGCGGACGGCACTGGATCAATGCGTGGGTGTAGCGATCCTTGGCCTGCTCGAAAATCTGTTGTGTTGGCCCTTCCTCGCGAATTTCGCCATGGCGCATGACGATAACGCGATCGGCTATTTCACCGACGACGGCGAGATCGTGGCTGATCCAGAGAACCGACATGCCGTGCTTCTCGCGCAGTGCCGCAACAAGGTCGATGATCTGTTTTTGTATCGTCACGTCGAGTGCCGTGGTCGGCTCGTCGGCAATCAGCAGTTTGGGTTTACAGGCCATGGCCATCGCGATCATCACCCGCTGCTGCTGACCACCGGACATCTCGTGCGGGTAGGTATTGATGCGTCGGGCCGGCTCGGGAATTCCAACTTCTTCAAGCAACTCGATGCTACGTTTAAGCGCTTGCCGTGCCGTCATGCCTTCATGCAGCGTCAGCATTTCGACCAACTGGTTGCCAACGGACAGGACCGGGTTGAGCGAACTCATCGGATCCTGGAAAATCATCGAGATTTCTTTGCCGCGCAGGCGACGCATTTCCTCTGCCGGCAAGCGCAGCAGATCACGCCCGCCATAAAGAATCTGACTTCTGGCGTCGACGCTGGCGTTTTCCTTGGGCAGCAATCCCAAAATGGCCAGCGAACTGACCGATTTTCCGGAGCCTGATTCGCCAACGAGGGCAATGGTCTGTTCGCGCGGAATGTCAAAAGAGATGCCCTTCAAAGCCTGAAAGGTCGTTGTCTTGTCCATGCGGAAATTGACCCGCAAGTCGCGTACCGAGAGCAGGGGAGTGGAGTTCATCGTGGCGCTCACTTTATTTTCGGATCAAGCGCATCACGTAGCGCATCGGTAAACATCGAGAAGGCGGTGACCAGTATCGCCATGGCAATGGTTGCCGCGGCCAATTGCCACCAGTAGCCGAGAATCAGCTCGTTTTGCGCCTCGCCCAGCATCGAACCCCAGGAGACTTTATCGACCGGGACGCCGAAACCCAGGAAGGACAGGATGACTTCCGACTTGATGAAACCAACCGCATTGACCGATAGTTGAACCAGCGAAATGTGGCTGACGTTGGGGAAGATGTGCACGAACATTCGGCGCATGTGGGATGCTCCGATCGCATCTGCGGCTTGAACATATTCGCGTGTGCTGTGCTTGATGTACTCGGCGCGTACCAGACGGAAGATTCCGGTCCAGCCGGTCAGGCCAAGAATCAGCACGATGGTGGTCACCCCCTTTTGGTTGAGCACGGCGGCAATCGCGAGAATCAACAACAGGTAGGGAATGGCGGTGAAGATGCTGTAAAACCAGTTCAGAAAATCGTCAAGCCAGCCGCCGTAATAACCGGCCACGGCGCCGAGCAGGGTGCCGATCAGCGTGGCCACCAGGGCGGCGGCGAGGCCGACGAAGATCGACGTTTCGGAGCCTTTGATGACTTTCTTCAAAACATCGTGGCCCCATTTGTCGGCGCCAAATGTCAGCGAGTCGAGACGGGGTTTTTCAACCGCCGCCGTGGTCGTGGCCATGATTTCCGCGATCTCGGGGCCGATCGGGTCTTCGACCTTGATATCGCCGAGGCCGAGTTCGGCCAGTATTGCCACCGACGCCGTCCCGCCAACGCCGACTTTTTCTGGTGCGCTGGATTTGCCTTCAAGTTGCGCCCGAAGCTCGGTAAGCTCGGTTTCGAGCGGGTCTTTGACGGTGCCCGGGTAGGCGTTGGTTATCGGACCACTTGTGCTGCGGGCGCTCGTCGCGCCCTGCTGGCTTGCAGGTTTGCCGAGAAATGTCGGCGGCGCATAGCCGACGGCAACTTCATCGCTCCAGTCCGCGGCTACCAACCCCAGTCCCGATGCTGTGACCAGGCATAAAAATAGTGCCACCACGAGCATTGAAAACATCGCGATACGGTCGGCAATCAGGCGTCGCCAAGCCAGCGTCCAAAGCCCCGGCGAAGCGTGATAAACGGTTGCCGGAGCGGCGGAGATCGTGGGAGAAGTCATGGGGGAGTTCAAAGCAGCGCTCATTTCAGTTTCACGCGCGGATCGACCGCCTTGTAAAGCAGATCCGCGAGCAGGTTCGACAACATGGTGGCGGCGGCGACATACACGGTGATGGCCTTGATGACCGGGAAATCACTGCGTTCCACGGCCAGAATCACTTCGCGGCCGATGCCGGGAATGGAAAAGAAGCGCTCGATCAGAAAGTGACCGATCAACAGGCTCGGCAGGTAAATCATCAAGTTGGTGATGATCGGAATCAGCGCATTGCGCAACACATGCTTGAGCATCACCTTGTTTTCGGAAAGGCCTTTGGCGCGCGCGGTGCGCACATAGTCCTGGTTGATTTCATCCAGGATGAAGGTTCTGTAAAGCCGGGTGTTGGGCGCAATACCGACGGCGACGCCGAGCAGGATGGGCAGTGCCGAATACTTGAACAGGTTCTCGGTAAAACTCTCGCCCCAGCCCTGTACAGGGAACCAGCCGAACTGGTAGGCCAGCACATACTGACCGACGATGATGTACACCAACAGCGAGATCGACATGGCGACGGTACAGACGACCATGATCGCGCGGTCGGTGAGTGAGCCGCGCACATACGCGACGCCGAGCGCGATCAACACCGCAAGCACGGCTTCGATAATCAGAATCGGCACCAGCACGGTCAGCGAGGGTCCGATCCGTGTGGCGATGATGGAGGAAACCGGTTCGTTGGTCGCCCACGAGACGCCGAAATCGCCGGTGAGAATCTGCTTGATGAAAATCCACAGTTGCACGTAGTAGGGCTGGTCGATGCCTAACTGGAAGCGAATGTTGGCAATTTGTTCCTTATTTGAAATCTTGCCCGCGAGCAGGTAGGCCGGATCGCCGCCGACAAAATTGAACAATAGAAAAACCAGCAGGACGACCCCGAGCATGGTCGGGATCATCTGCCACAGGCGACGCAGGATAAAGGCGCTCATTTCTTAATACCGGGCTTGCTGCCAGTGATCTCGGCGAAGAACGGCTCGGGTGAGGTTTCGCGTCCGAGGAAGTCGCGCACCATGACGGTAGCGGGAACTTCACCGCCTCGCGAAAGCACTTTGTCGAGATAGCGTCGGCTGACCTTGCTATCCAGCAGCTTGCCATTCCAGGCGCTGGCCATGTCCAGCGCGATGACCTTGGACCACATGTAGCCGTAATAACCGGCCGCATAGCCGAACATATGGCCAAAGCGGGCGGGAAAGATCGTGCCGGGCGCGAAGCCCAGTGGCGTGGCTTCGGCGAGCTGTATGTAGGTTTGCAGGCTGTCGCCGGGGCTGGGCCCGGCCATCGCCATGTCGTAACTCGACATCAGACGTTGACGGCCATAGTGAATGCCTTGCGCAAATTGTTGAGCCTGACGCAAACGGGCGATCATCTTGTCATCCACGGTCGGACAATCTTTGCAGTGATTCTTGATCAGCGCCAGCGGTTCCTTGCTCAAGGCCCATTCCTCAAACATTTGTGAGGGCGCCTCAACGAAATCGCGCCGAGTGCTGGTTCCGGCCAGCGCGTTGTAGCGTGTGCGCGAAAGGGTGCCGTGCAACAGGTGGCCGAATTCATGCAGCAGCGTTCTGAGCTCCGATTGCGTGAGCCCATTGCGATCCAGATTGGTGACCAGCACAGAAATCGGCGTGCGCCCGATCCGTGCCGATGCGCCGCGCACCGGCCAGACGGCGGCGTGGTTGTACTTGCCCTCGCGCGGGAATGGATCGAGGTAGGCGCCGGCGATCCGTTGATTCTTGCTATCGACGATGTCGTAATAGCGCACGTCCGGATGCCAGGTCGGTGCGTCCGTTTTTACAAATCGCACGCCATACATGCGTTGGGTCAGATCGAACATCCACTCGATCGAGGCTTCGGTCGGGAAGTAGCGGCGCAAAGCATTCTGATCCACCGCGTATTTCGCCCGACGCACCCGCTCCGCGTAAAAACTGGTATCCCACAACTCGATCTTGACTTCCTCCGGCGTACGGCCAAGCATGTCGGCCTTTTCCTTGCGCAGAATATCGAGGTCACGCTTTTCGACCTCTTCGACCTTCTGCTTCACCTCGGCGAGAAACTTGAGCGCGGTTTCCGCCGTGCCGGCCATGCGGCGGGCGATGATGTAGTGCGCGTAGGAGGGCTTGCCGAAAATGCCGGCGAGCTCTTTGCGCAGTTGGGTGGCCTCGTTCAGGATATCCAGATTGCGCTGGCCGCCAATCTGGTTGAACGTGACGTAATACCGACGGCGCGCCTCCGAGGACACGGCATTGTCCATGAAGGGGTTGTAATCGGGGTAGTTCAGTTTCAGCTCGATCACACCCTTGTCGTTGGGCTTGTGGCTGTCGATATAGCTTTTCGGCAGACCTTCGAGTTCGGCCGGCGTCATGGCGACGGTGGCGAGTTTTTCGCGCGTGTTGCGACTGAATTCGATTCCGAGCGCATCCAGTTTGTCGAAGATTTCCTTGCTGCGGGCACGTTGTGCGACGCTCAGCGCGACACCGGCATCTTCGAATGACTCGAGCGTGATCGCCTTGACGTGCGCATCGATGGCGTCCTTGGTATCAATGCTGCGGAAGCGTTCGTAGATGTCTAGGTTTTGGAACAGTTGTGTCTGGATGGCAGAAAGTTTCAGCTCGCAGGCCTCGGCCGCATCGCGCACGGCCTTTTCGGGGGACGTCGCCGAGGTGATGGCGATCGGGCCGGCCACGTCGCTCATGGTCATGTCGAGCATGTCCCATTGGTGCAAGGTGCTAATGTTTTTGGCGCGGTCGGTTGGCAGCGCGGCGAATGCGGCGATGGCATCGTTGGCCGCTTGCAGACCCTTGTCGCAGAACGCGGTGACGTCGGCGCTACTCGCGAACACGGGAATCAGGGGCCTCGCTGCGGGAAGATCGGCGGCAAGCGCCGTCCCGCCAGCGCCGACTTTTGCTAAGGTGAGCAGAACCGTGGTTGCCAACAATTTGGCTGCCAAAATCTGCGACTTCATGGTCGGTTTCATGGCGTGTCCTTAAGTGAATTGTCGATATCCGCGTAGATCCAGTCGGCAAGAATGATCGGGTGCTTCTTGTAGCCGATAACATGTTTTTGCATCACCATGTTGCGTGCGCGCGCCATGCTGATACGCACCGCGCCGGAATATTCCAGCAGACGCGCCATGTCGACGTAAAGTTTGTCGCGCTCTTCGCCGGCAGGCAGTACGCGTGCCTTTTCGTAGAGCCGGTCAAATTCCGGCAGGTCCGTGCAACTGTTGTTGCTCTGGCCGACATTCTTGCTGTAAAAGAGCTGCATGAAGTTGTCGCCATCGGGAAAGTCGGCGATCCAGCGATTCACGCGCATTTGCAGCTGACATTGCTTCTCCGCCTTGAGGATTTCCGGGAACTTCCGCTTGTCGCTTTCCATGCGAATCTTGATCGAGTTGAAGGTCTTCTGCCACATTTCTTCTTGATGTCGTCCCAGGGTGTCGGGGCGCGACGTCAAACGGATGGCCAGTGGCTTGCCATTGGGCAGCGTGCGAAAACCGTCGCTGCCGACCTTATAGCCGAACTTGTCGAGCAGCGCATTGGCGAGGCGAGGGTTGGTCGTGTCCGTGCGACGATAGCCGGGCAGATGGCCCACCACGCCGGGCGGCACGGGATATTCGATCTGCTCGGCCTGGCCGCTGTGTACGACGCGAATCTCCTCTTCATCGTCATAGGCCATGAAGATCGCGCGGCGTAAGGCAACTTTCTCCTTGCTCATGCCGCCCGTGATCGGATCGCGCGAGCTCAGGTAGGGATACTGCAATTCCGGATCAATGATGCGCGTCAGCTTGGCGCCCCTCTTGATGAAGTCGTCGTTGAGCACCTTGCCGTTCATTACCCGCGGCGCCAGCGGCCCCTCAAGCTGGAAAAGGTCAAGTTCCTTGTTTTGAAACGCCAACAGGCGGGCCTGGTCTTCTTCCATCACGGCGATGGTGACGCGGCCAATGGTCGGCAGCATCTTGCCTTTCATTTCCTTGACCAGTTGTTCGTCGCCGGGTTCCTGTGCCTTGAAATCCCACACGTGGCCGCGGTAGTTCGGATTCGGCGTCAGCTCGATCATCGACGAACGCACCCATTTGTCGATGATGTAGGGGCCGGTGCCGACCGGATGGGCCGTCAGGTCGGTACCGTACTTGGCCACGACTTCATGCGCAATGCCGACAAACTGCGGCGTTGCCATAATGTACGGGTAGTTGAAATCAGGGTCGACCAGCGTGATGCGCAGGGTGTAGCGATCGGGCGTCTCGATGCCGGCGATGGGGGTGGCATAGTCGAATTTGCCGGACTTTTCGGCGGCTTTAATGGCTTCGGTGATGCCGAGAATCTTGCCTTCAACCAGATAACGCCATTGCGAATGCAGCTTCGGGTCAGCCATGCGGCGGATCTGAAAGGCAAAATCTTGTGCCGTCAGTTCGCGTTTCTGCCCGTTGAAGGCAGGATCGTCAGCATAGTAAATGCCCTTCTTTACCTTGAACGTGTAAACCTTGCCGCCTTCTGACATTTCGGGCAGGGCCTCCGCCGCACGTGGCACCAATTTGGAGGGGCGCGCCAGATAGTCGTAGGTCACCAGCGACTCGAAGATCGCGTCGTTGATATAGTTGGAGTAGAGGTCATTGACCGTCGCGGGGTCGAATCCGGTTTCGGCTACCGGAATCTGATAGCGCAGAACCTTGTTTGGATCCGGTTTCGGACCGGCTGCGAAGGCGTGAAAGGAGAGAATGGCCATCACTGCGGCCAAGGCCAGCTTCGTGGTGTGAGATGAGCGTTTCATTTTTTTGTCTCGACCGCGGGCGCAGCATTATTGGGCACAGCATTGCGCTTCGCCAGATCAATGTCCATATATTTCCATTCGGCCAGCAGTACGGGGTGTTTTTTGTAGCCCAGAACTCCGGGATGGAGCAGTGAGGAGCGAATGCGGGAAACGCCGAATTTCCATGCGCCGTCATACTCGACTTGGCGCGTCATCAGCTCATACAAGGCGTTGCGCTTGGGCGAGTCGGGCATTTTCAAGGACGCTTCATACATCTTGTTGAACGCGGGCGAATCGTAACAGC
>CAZAGR010000023.1:12640-14556 GCA_964484585.1 uncultured Propionivibrio sp.
CCACGATTCGGCAATGTTGCCAATGCGGTAAACATAATCCAGCTGACCCTTGGCGAACGCCAGAAATTTGCTCTGCTCCTCGTCGATGATGTTGATTTCCACGCGACCGATCTGCGGTATTGTTTTGCCTTTCATCGAAGCGACGATGGCGGCATCTTCGGGTTCGTCAGATGCAGCAAAATCCCACTTCGCACCGCGGTAGTTCGGGTTGGCAACAAGAATGATCCGTCGCCCGCGCTCGTACTGCTTGAGCATGTAGGCATTGGTACCAATGATATGAGCGCCGATATCCGTGCCGTATTTTTCAACGGCTTCGCGGGCGACAGGGATAGTTGCCGGCATCGCAAGGACATAGAGAAAGTTGAGATCCGGCTTATTCAGGCGGATACGCAGCGTGTAGCGATCTACGGCCTGCAGCCCCTCGACGGGAGCGCTGTAATCAAATTTGCCGGATTTTTCTGATTGTTTGGCAAGTTCGTCGAGGCCGACGATTTTGCCCTCAAACAGGAACTTCCATTGCGAACGCCACACGGGATCAAGGAAGCGCTTGAAGCTATAGACAAAGTCCTCAGCCACGAGCTCGCGTTTCTTGCCGTTGAAAACCGGATCCGGCGCGAAATAAACTCCTTTGCGCAATTTGAACGTGTAGGTGAGCCCCACGTCCTCGACCGTTGGCATGGCTTCAACCACCTGCGGCACGAGTTTGGAGGGGCGCGCCAGGTAGTCATAAATCAGCAGGCTTTCGCCGACCGCTTCCAGCACCGTGCCGGAATAGAGGTTGCTGGACAGGACCGGATCAAACCCCGCGTCTTGCGCATCGATGGCCATGCGGACGACTTTGGCGGGGTCAGTCGCGGCGATCGTCGGGCGAATGAAGAATCCCGTCAACACCAGCACCGCCAAGAAAAGGGTTTCAATGCGGCGAAGGGTCGGTGTGGTCATCGTCATTGATCCATTATCAAGCACCGCGTCAGCGGCAGGCCAAAAAGTTCCCGAAGGGACGCAACGCGCTGGCGCTAGCGCTACGGCGAAGTGGCGGATTCTATCCGCTACGGCGAGAAGAGTGTTTCGTACTTGATCGCTATGTGGCGCAGAATTTAATTGTTTGACTCATTTAAATGGCTTCAGCGCATTCGACTCCTGGCTGCGCCGACCTGCTTAATTTCTAAAAAATCAAACTGCCATAACCGCGTTGCCATAGCGAATGATCATTGCATCGCGTGACAGTAGTTTCATTCCCTCGAGAGTCGCCTGCGCGACAAGCACCCGGTCAAATGGATCAGCGTGTATCGCCGGCAATGTATCAATGGCGGCTGCATGGCGATGGGTCAACGCAAGCTCTCGGTAACCCGCATTTTCAAACAGCACTCTTGCACTTTCCCCCGAAATTGGCATATCGCCACGTCCTAGCCCGTGCTTTATCGCAATCTCCCAGACCGAGGCGGCGCTGACGAATATCTCGTTCCCGGCATCAAGGATCAAGCTTTCTGCTTTACTACCCAGTTGTGCTGATCCGACCAAAGCCCAGAGCGCAATGTGCGTATCGAGGAGAAGACGCATTTCAGTGTTAAGCGTGCAATAGCGACGCCACTTCGGTGTTGTGGGTGTCGATGCTGTCGGGCACTATAAATTGCCCTCTTGCACTACCGATGCGTGCGCTGACGTCTTGACCATAAGGCACAACGCGCGCCACGGGACGTCCGTTACGAGAAATCACAATCTCATGCTCGGCACCTGAGGCAATCTGCTCGATCAAGCGTGAGAGGTGGGTTTTTGCTTCAAATAAGCTGACAGTTTGCATAAATAAGCCTCGCAGGATCTATTCTGGTTAAACTAGTTTAGTTTAGTTTGGATTGAATTAAAATGCAATGATGCTTGGACTCTTGGTCGGCTTCGATGGATTTGCTCAAGCGGTC
>CAZAGR010000024.1:0-14078 GCA_964484585.1 uncultured Propionivibrio sp.
TCATTTCAATGCGCTAGCCGACCGTGAGGCTGGCGAACGGATTCGTGTTGCGCGCGCCCTCCTCGGTGATCAAGTTGTACTTCTTTGCCATCACTACCAGCGTGCAGACGTATTTGCCCACGCCGACGTCACTGGCGACTCATTGAAGCTGTCACGGTTGGCATCGCAATTCGACGCAAAAAATATTGTCTTTTGCGGCGTTCATTTCATGGCTGAAGTGGCCGACATTCTGTCGCGCCCGGAACAAATCGCAATCCTGCCCGACCTCGCAGCCGGATGTTCGATGGCTGACATGGCGAACCTCGCCAAGGTTGAACGCTGCTGGCGGGAACTGAGGAGCGTGCTGGATCCGGACGACGCAATCACACCTGTGACCTACATCAATTCAGCGGCCGACCTCAAGGCTTTCTGTGGTGAACATGGCGGTATCGTCTGCACTTCATCGAATGCACCCAAAATTCTTGAATGGTCGTTTGCACAGCGCGGGAAAGTACTGTTTTTCCCTGATCAGCACCTTGGGCGCTGGAGTGGTTTCAAGATGGGCATTCCGCTCGACGAAATGGTGATCTGGAATCCTGATCTTGAACTTGGCGGACTGACACGCGAACAGATTAACAGGGCGCGAATCATTCTCTGGCATGGCTACTGCTCGGTGCACCAGATGTTTCAGCCGCGCGACATTCTCAAGTTCCGCAACCAGCACCCTGACGGCATTGTCATCTCGCATCCGGAATGCAGCTTTGAAGTGTGCCGACAATCCGACTACATTGGCAGCACGGAATACATATTGCAAACGGTCAAGGCCGCACCGCCGAACACGCGCTGGCTGGTCGGCACCGAACTGAATCTCGTCAACCGTCTCGCCGAGGAAGTCAAACACGAAGGGAAAATCGTGCAATTCATGGCCAGCACAATATGTATGTGCTCAACCATGCAGCGCATTGATCCGCAGCATCTGGCGTGGACGCTGGAAAACCTGGCAGACGGCAAAGTCGTCAATCAAATCAAGGTGCCACCACATGAGGCAGCGCCGGCCAAAATTGCCCTCGAACGAATGCTGGCAGTTTCGTAAGGTGGGTGGCGCGGCGAATGCGCATATTCGTGATCGACAATTGATCACCGTACCGCCAGCGCCGACTTTTCGATATCCTGATGAACACAACTTTGTCAGCCAGACAGAACGGCAACCTCGCCCGTAGCTACGGCTATTACGGTCTCATTTCGGCTGCAACGGGCCTGAAATGCTGCGACTCTACGCAGTGCTTCAGCCACCCGGTATTGGTCTGCGCTGGCCGAACTACCAAAACACCGGTGGCCGACGAAGGTCGGTGCATTTCCACCTCCTGCGCGAAGCAATTTCGCTGTACCCTGCGAAACGCAAAATGGAAAAATAAATTTGCGCGATCACGTAAGGAAACTCCACATACGCCGACAAAGCAGACAGAGTGTCGGTTCTGAGCACTTGACACGATTGTTGTTCCCATCGTTTTATATTAAGGAGAAACACCATGAGCACTACACGTTCGATGATCAACGCCGCTGCTTCAACACTTCTTGCCGCAGGCCTTCTGGCTACTTCCGTTTCGGCGGTGGCTGCAGACGCACCGGCCAAGGAAAAATGCTTTGGAGTTTCCAAGGCCGGCCAAAATGACTGTGGCAGCAAAGCGAGCAAACATTCCTGTGCCGGCCAGTCGAAAACTGACAATGACCCCAATGACTTCAAACTGGTGGCCAAGGGCACGTGTGAAAAAATGGGCGGCAAAATGATGCCCGCCGGCGAATCAAAGTAAGGCGTCGCTAGTCCGGCAACTGTCGTGAACGTATCTGGTTCCGCAGCCGGACAATTTCTGTCAACGAGTCTGCCAGCGCGGTCCGGTATCGGTCTGCGCTGGCCGCATGTGCAGCAAGTCCGGGAGGAGTGGCCCGCAGTTCCCTGGTTTGAAGTGCACAGCGAGAACTATTTTTTTACCGGCGGACCCGCGTTATCGGCACTTGAGGCGATTCGTGAGCGCTACCCCGTAAGTTTGCACGGAGTGGGGATGTCGCTGGGTGGGGCCGACGGACTTGATCTTGAACACTTGCGCAAACTCAAGCGCTTGGTTGATCGCATTGAACCTGCTGCAATTTCAGAGCACTTGTGCTGGTCGGCGATTGGCGGGCGCTGTTTGAACGATTTGCTGCCCTTGCCTTATACCCGGGAAGCGATGTCCCGCGTGTGCGCCAGTATCAATCAAGTCCAGGAGTTACTTGGGCGCACTATCTTGGTCGAGAACGTTTCCAGCTACGTGCGCTTTGTCCCCGAGGAGCTACCCGAATGGGCCTTCGTGGCCGAGGTGGCAAGGCGAACAGGTTGCTCACTATTGCTTGATATAAATAATATTTACGTCAGTTCGCGCAATCACGGCTATGCCGCAGACGAGTTTCTTCGCGGTATCGTCGCGGGAACAGTGGGTGAAATCCACCTGGCTGGCTTTGAGATTGTTGACGACCTGCTCATCGATACTCATTCACGACCGGTCTGTCCGGCGGTTTGGGACCTTTATCGGTCGGCATTGACCCGATTTGGTCCCTTGCCGACGCTGATCGAGTGGGATCAGGATATCCCGGATCTGGCGGTGCTGCTGGCTGAGGCGTCGAAGGCGCAAAGCTTTCTTGATACTGCAGGAGCCACAGGTTGCGAGGTCGCCAATGTCTGCGTTGCATAGTTTGCAGGAACGCTTTGCCGCGGCGGTGTTTGCCGCCTCCCCTGTCGACGATTTGCTGGACAGCGTAGACACCCGCGATCCAGTCAAGGCAAACGCAGGGCTCGGTGCCTATCGACGCAGTGTTATTGCCAATCTTGCCGCCGCAGTCAAGACAAGCTATCCGGTCGTTGGCGCGATTGTTGGCGAGGAATTCATGACGGCTGCCTGTAGGCGCTATGCGCAAGCGTTTCCCAGCACGAGCGGCGACTTGAATCTGTATGGTGGGGATTTTGCGTCATTCCTCGCCGAATTCCCGCCTGCCAATGCGCTTCCATATCTCACCGATGTGGCGTCCCTCGAATGGCTTGTCCAAGCAGTCTCCGGCGCCGCTGACGCGCCTGCTCAAGATTTACGCCACCTAGCCGAAACACCGCCAGAGGAGTGGGGGACGATTAAATTTGTGACAGATCCCGCGCATGATGTTTATACCTCAAGGTGCCCGGTTGTTAGGATTTGGGAAATCCATCAGCCTGGCTACACCGGTGACTTCGACGTTGATTTTTCGCGCGCACAAACCGCACTGGTGCATCGAAGATCCGGCCTCATCCACGTGTCGGAAATCAGTGCCGCCGAGAGCATTTTTTTACGCGAACTCTCAGCGTTATCGACTCTGGATCAATCGACACGCACCGCGTGTGAAGCAGATGAGAGTTTTGCCTTGTCCGACGCGCTCATGCGCTTCATTGCCGATGGCCTGCTCAGGCAGGTGCTCTGAAAGGAAATCATGTTCCACTCCCAGCCCGCGTTGTTGCGCAAACCTTATGAATTGGCCTGCTGGGCGACCAGCCAACTGGAAAACTGGCTGACACCGCTGTTCGACCTGGCGATCCGCCTCTTTATCGGTGAAATTTTCTTTCGTGCCGGGGTGCTTAAAATTTCCGACTGGGCAAGTACTCTTGACTTGTTCCACTATGTCTACGCCGTGCCGGTCGTCCCTCCCCATCTGGCGGCAGTTGGCGGGACGGCCGGCGAACTCCTGTTACCCGTTTTTTTGGTGCTGGGTCTGGGCGGACGTTTTGCCGCACTGGGACTCTCGGTCATGAATGTCGTGGCCGCCATATCTTTTCCCGACATCTCGGACCTTGGCCTGCGAGACCATTTCTTGTGGGGTGCGCTGCTGCTCACATCTCTATTTCACGGACCCGGCCGTATCTCGCTGGACGCTTTTTTCAATCATCGCTGGCGCGCTGATGCAAATTGATGAGTTTGTAGCATAGTGGACGCTTCGCAACGTTTCAGAGGGTAGGTTATGAGCTTCCTGCGCAGCCAACGAATTGGTACCCGGCTCACAGGGGCATTCACCGTGCTCCTGCTGCTCCTGCTCGCGATAAGCGCATTTGCGCTTAACCAGATGGCGCACCAAACCTCTGTGACGCGGATCATCGTTGATGAGCAGGTGAAGCGCGTGTCGATGGCGGAAGAGTTGCAACGCCAGGCCCAGGGAGCGGCACTGCCCTTGTTGCAATTGCTGGTAACGCAGGATCGCGACAAACGTATTCCGCTGTACAAGCAAATGGACGACGCCAACAACGCTGCCGACATGGTGCTGGGCGAATTAGTCGGCGCTGGCGGGACGGCGTTGGACATGGGCCTATTGCAGCGTCTGAAGGTACAACGCGAATCCTATCGTGATGTTTTCCGTGAAACAGTGGAGCAAATCGAAATCAGTGGCCCCGACGTGGCACGCGATCACTTTGCCAGCAAGACCCAGCCCGCCTTGATGGAATTGCTCAAGACGTCCGGCGAAGTGGTGAGTGGTCAGCACGCTGCCATGCAAGCGGCACGCGAGATGCTTGATCAAACCTCCTCCGATGCGCGTCGTCTGGTTATCGGCATTTCGGTTGCAGCGCTCGTACTGGGTGCGGCGATGGCCTGGCTGGTAACCGACAGCATCGTGCGCCCCTTGTCATCATCCGTGCAATTCGCTAACGCCATCGCGAGCGGCGATTTGACCCAGCGCGAAACGCCGGAAGGCAATGACGAAATCAGTCAGCTTGCCAGCGCTCTTGCGCGGATGCAGCGTGCACTGTCGACGCTTATCGGCTCAATCCAGTCGTCAGCAAGCGCGGTTCGTGACGCCACAGTCGAGATGAAGGGGCCGGTCGAGACTGTGCGCTCTGGATCCGCCACACAGCATGGCGCTGTGGCCGATGTCTCGGCATCCATAGAGGGCTTTGCACAGCAGACCCGCGATATCGCGACGACGGCCGACTCGTCGCGAGCCAATGCCGAGTCCGCTCGTGACCTGGCTCAGAAGGGTTGTGCGATGATTGCAGATGCATCGCGCGAAGTGGCACATATCGCCGTCACCATTACCGAGTCCGCGGCGTCGGTTGATGCGCTGCGTGAGCGAGCCCTCTCGGTACGTAAGCTGCTGGATACGGTGCGCGAAATTGCGGATCAAACCAATCTTCTGGCGCTCAACGCCTCCATCGAGGCTGCACGTGCGGGCGAAACCGGGCGCGGCTTTGCAGTGGTCGCAGATGAAGTGCGCAAGCTTGCTGACCGTACCTCCAAGGCAACCATAGAAATCAACACGGTCATTGACGATATCGACCGCGAGACCGGAATTGCGGTTGAGCGCATCGGGCAGGGGCGCAACGAGATGGAGCGCGGCGTCACTCTGATAGAGGAAATTGTGTCTCCACTCGATCAACTTCGCAACGGCGCACAGCATTCGCTCGAGCGTCTCGACGAGCTAAGCCTGACCCTCGCACAACAAGCCAGGGAAAGCCGAACAATTGCCGACAGAATCTCTCATATTGGTACCATGGCCTCGGAAAATCTTGAAGCAACAGGCCGGGTTGGTGCAACCTCAGAGAATCTCAAGGCCCTGTCGTCGCAACTGACCGAGCAGGTGGACCGGTTCAAGGTGACCTGAGCACTGACAATTACTGGGTATCTGGCCGTATGGTGCCCAGTAGGGTGCCTAAGATGTTGCCTGAGCCGAAAAACGGGTAAGACGGTTGCAATAGATGGGAGCGAACCGCTAATGACGGAGATGAAACAATGGTAGACATGGGTTCGATGAAGATTGGACACCGTCTGACGCTGGCATTCGCGTTGATTTTGGTGCTGCTCGCCATTGTGGCGAGCTTTGCGCTGATTCAGTTCTCCCATATGTCGAGTGTCACGCAGTCCATTGTTGACGATCAGATGCGACGCGTGATACTTGCGGGAGACGCCAATGCACACGCACAAGCCACCGCCCGGCGTTTGCTGGAATTACTGCAAACCAACGAACCTGCTGACCGCATTCCACTTTATAAAGAAATGGACGACGCGCGTAATGCATTGGACCACACCGCCGATGTGTTAGCTGAGAATTTGACTGCGCCCGAATACATGACACAGTGGGCTACCTTCAGAGAAAAGTTCAAGCGCTATCGCGATGACTTGCAGGACACGGTTGAGAAAATAGAAATCGAAAGCATTCCAGCTGCCCGTGTTCATTTCGATTCGACCACACGCAAGGCGCTCGACGAATTACTAAATGAGACGGCAAAAATTTCATCCGTGCAAAGGGACGCGATGGATGAGAAGCTTTACGGGGTTGACGGGCTTAATAGCCGTGAGGCCAGCGCGCAACGATTGGTCAAATGGATTTCCATCGCTGCCGCTCTGGCCGGGTTCATCCTGGCTGTGTGGATTTGGCGCAGCATTGTCCCGCCGGTGCGGAAAGCGGTCACCGTGGCGGAGGCTATCGCTGACGGCAATCTCGCCACGGATGTCCCACAGGGTAAGGCAGATGAAGTCGGCAAACTACTGCGCGCGCTGACAGTCATGCGCGACAGCATTGCAAGTCGCGAGGAAAAAATCCTGCGACTTGCCTATCAAGACCCGCTGACGGGACTGGCCAACAGGACACGCTTCGCGCAATCGCTGGATGAATTGACCGCGCATTGCTCAGGCGCGGTCGCTGTGTTGGACATTGACCGGTTCTCGTTGATAAACAATGCGCTCGGCCACGCGGTCGGCGACAGTTTGCTCAAGGCGACGGCATTGCGTCTGGCAAGCCATATCGATCCAAATGGAAAATACTTGGTCGGGCGATTGTGGGGAGATCAGTTTGCCTACTTTCTGCCTGATGCTGGCGAGAGCGCCGCGCGGGCGTTTGCCGAAGCGGTCGTAGCGTCGCTGAAGGCACCCATGGTAATCGACGGACAGCGCCTTGATGTCGGCGGTTCGTTGGGTATTGCCTTGTACCCAACCGACGGAAACGACGCGAGTACTTTGCTGCGGCGCGCGGAACACGCCATGCGCTCGGCAAAGCGCTTGCGCGAGGATTTTGCCTTCAGTAGCCAGTGCTCCGCCGAACCCGCTCACGAGCAACTTTCGCTCATCGGCGAAATGCGCGAGGCGCTTGAGCGTGGCGAATTTATTGCGCATTACCAGCCCAAGTTCAATCTTGCCTCGAACAAGGTCACCGGCACCGAAGCCCTGTTGCGTTGGCAACACCCGACAAAGGGCCTGATTCCGCCGGGCAAATTCATTCCTTTTGCGGAAAAAACCGGATTTATCCGTGACATTACACCTTGGCTGATCGAACTTGTCATCCGCGACTCCGCCCAGTGGCGTCGCGACGGAATAGATGTCGTACCTTCAGTCAATTTATCTACTCATGATTTGCTTAGCGTCGATCTGGTCCGCCGTGTTGACGAACTGCTGAAGCGGCATGGGTTGACGCCACAGCAGTTGTGCCTTGAAATTACCGAAAGCGCTTTGATGGAAGACCCTGCGCTGGCGGAAAAGCACCTTGACGATCTCTCCGCACTGGGGGTCAAGCTTTCGATTGACGATTACGGGCAGGGGCAAGCGTCACTCGCTTACATCAAGCGACTTCCAGTCAATGAGCTCAAGATCGACCGGGAATTTGTCATGGACGTGCCCGTATCCCGTGAAAACGTGGCCATTGTGCGCTCAACCATCGTGTTGTGTCATGACCTTGACCTCACGGTAGTGGCTGAGGGTGCCGAAACGGCAGAAGAAATTGCCTGGTTGCGCACGGCGGGCTGTGATCTGATCCAGGGCTATGGCATTGCGCGCCCGATGCCGCTGGACAGGTTCCGCGAGTGGGTACAGCAAAAAAATGCCGAGGCCTGAGCGCTGATCCAAGTCACCTTTCTTTTTTTTGCGCTTTCCATCGGTGCGCAACAGGTTCAATCTTTCGCTACGGCCAGATGGCGTTGGCAAGAGCCGATCACGTTTTAGACACCCCAGGTTCAGAAAATCTTGCCTTGCTGCAAAGCTATGAGCGATGTCAGTGGCAGCAACACGGAGAGGAACGGTCTTTCGAAAAAACGCCCAAGCAATCCTTGCTGCAAGGGCCACATCCGTTAATCATAGAAGCTGACTGACCATTCTCTCCGCATTGCCAAAGTAGAAATTGCTCCGACGAAGGGACTCAGTGTGAGCGGCGGCTTTCGGCAAAGTCGAATGAGTATTGCTGACTGGTATGCAATCGTTGATCTTGGCGTGTCCGGATTGCTTACACCCACATACCTTCCATGCCCACATAGCCTGGCAATGTGCGAATGCGCTTGAACCAGGCGAGCACATTGGTATGACGTGAAAGATCGAGCCTCGCCTCAGGCGCCAATGCGGCGTAGGGGTACATTGCCAAATCGGCAATGCTGATGTTGCTGCCTAAAAGATAGTCCTTGTCCCCCAGCTGAGTCTCGAGGATATCGAGGACCTTTATTGCCATGGCTTGCGTTGCGACTAAATCGATCGGCAGCCCGAACTTGTGGTGAACACGCAGCCGAGCCAGACCGTTAGCCACTTCGTTGGCGGAGGTCGACAGCCATGCTGCAATGTTTGCCAGACTCACCGCATCGTCCGGCCACCAACGCACTCCGCCGAATTGCTTCGCCAGATAGACAAGAATCGCATGGCTGTCGCGGATTACTGTGTCGCCGTCAACCAGCACCGGCACCTGTCCGAGCGGATTCATGGCGAGGAATTCGGCTGTTTTCTGTTCGCCAGCGGCAAGCTTGACGGGGCGGCCTTCATAATCCTTGCCGAGCAATGCAAGCATCAGACGAACCTTGTAGGCATTGCCGGAAGGCGGTGCTTCATAAACGATGATCATGAGGTCTCCTTAAAGATCAAGCGACAGGGAACTGCCGATCGCCCGTGAAACGCACGGGCACATATGGGTGTTGCGTTGTGTTTCCTCAATGACCGAATCGCGGTGATCTATCTGCCCCGATACCACCCTCGTAATGCAGGTGCCGCACGTGCCACTGCGGCAGCTCGAGGGTAAAGTCACACCGGCTTCCTCGATCACATCCAGAATAGTGCGATCAGCGGCAACCTGAAGTGTCTTTGCTGATCGGGTCAGGGTTACGGTGATGGGGGTATCGCCGGCGCGCGCACTACTGGAAAAGCGTTCGCTGCGCACATTTTCTCCGGAAATCCCTGCACGGATTGCCGCCGCTTGCACCGCGTCGATCAAACGACCCGGCCCGCAGACATAGACCACCGCATTGGCCGGGGCGGCGGCAAGGATGGCGACAAGATCTGGTCGCGTTGCGCCGCCAGTGCGACTGAAATGGGCGTGGTAGCGATCACCAAAGCAACGCGCAAGCCGGTCTTCATAAGGCATCTCGGCAGCCTCCCGGCCAATGTTGTGAAGCTCAAACGTGGCTCCTCGCGCATGCAACGCCTGCGCCATGGCCTTGATGGGTGTTATGCCGATGCCTCCGGCAATCAACACGGCAGGACGTGAGTCGTCATGCAGCGCAAAACTGTTGCGCGGCATCGCGCATCGAAGGCGCATGCCCAACTGCATATGTGTGTGCGCGCCGACCGAACCACCGCGTCCTTCGTCTTCACGCTGCACGGCAATCTCATAGATGTCGCGCCGGTTCGGGTTCGACGCGATCGAATAGCTCCGCACGCCCACGCTGCCGTCGGGCATGCGTACGGGAACATCAATGTGGCTGCCCGCGCTCACCGCTGGCAAGTCACTGCGATCGGGCATGCGCAACTCGTAGGCACGCACCCGGCGCGATAGTTGACGAATGCCGGTGACTTCCAGAGTCAGCGGTCCGTTACCCAGCTCCACCGCTGCCTCGGAGCTAACTTTGGCAGGTATAGCCGGTCTAGTCGGCGTCTCACCAGCGCCGACTTTTTGTGCCTCCCATTCCTGTTCGGTATATCGCGGCGTAATGTGCTGTGGGCAGTTCCAGTCGTAGGCTTCCACGGTAATGAAAAATCCGCGTTCCACATGTGCCCGATAGCCAGGCACTTCCAGCGCCGCAATGGTTGCCAATGCGGCAGGATCGTCATCTTCACTGACCACCCGCACGCGCCCGAGAATTTTTAGACGCCGCTGGGCCGTGTAGTCCATAAGGAACAGGGAAATCCGGTCGTCCGTCTGCAGATTTCCCACGCTGATGAATTGAAAGTTGCCGCGAAAATCGGCGAAGCCCAGAGTCTTTTCATCGAGCACCTTGAGGAAGCCTTTCGGGCCACCGCGATGCTGCACATAGGGCCAGCCGGTTTCCCCCACCGTCGCCTGATAGAAACTGTCGCGCTCGGCGATAAATTCTGCTTCTGCCGCACCCAAGCGGTCGCGCCGGTCGGGTGTGGTATCGAACGCCGCATAGGAGTCGCGGCTGCCCATTTTTGACTGCATGGCGCGTACCGTTTTGGTGAAAGCAATTTCAGAAAAAGCACGAGCCATGCGAGTCTCCTTTACAAGCTTGCAATGCGATCAGGCGGCAACCGCTTCGATGGAATCAATGGTTACCTTAGGGAAATCAATCTCCACCCGACTGGCTTTGCCAAGGATATTCGTCAGCAGGTTCATGCCCACGTGGGTAATGATTTCAACAATTTGTGCATCATCGTAACCGGCGGTGCGCACCGCCTGCATTTCTGCCGAAGTGACATCCCCCTTGTGTTCGACCAGGGCGCGGGCAAAGCGTACCGCTGCCGCCGCTTTCTCATCCTGGCTGCTGCCGTTGCGATTGGCTTCCATTTCGGCGTTCGACAAACCGGTCTTGCGGCCAATCGCGGTGTGCGCCGACAGGCAGTACTCACATGTGTTCTGCTGCGCCAGCGCCAGAGCAATCCGCTCGCGGGTCAGGGCATCGAGACTGCCCGCGTTGGCGACGCCATGCAGGCCAAGAAAGGCCTTTAGGGCGACCGGCGAGTTGGCAAATACTTTGAGGAAGTTAGGCACGATGCCCAGTTGCGCGTTGATAGCGTCATACAGCGCCTTTTGTTCTGCGTTGGCGGATTCGATTGAAACAACGTTGATGCGGGCCATGATTGATCTCCTTGAGTGTGATGGGTGGTTCATTCCGGTTCGCTGCGACGGGATGTCATCAGCGAATGACCCGCACTCTAGATAATTGTCATTTGCGAGTGAATACGCATATCATGCAATTCATTATTTCACTTACGACAATAATATGGATCGTTTGCAATGGATGAGCGCAGCCGTAGCGGTGGCCGATACGCGCGGTTTTGCTGGCGCCGCACGAAAGCTCGGCTTGTCAGCACCGGCGGTAACGCGCGCCGTTGCAGCCCTTGAGCAGCATTTGGGCGTCGCCTTGTTCGTGCGCACGACACGGCAAGTGCGTCTGACCGACGCCGGAACGCGCTATGTCGAAGATGCGCGGCGTATTCTTGCCGAGCTTGACGAAGCCGATGAAGCAGCAGCCGGCATTAACGCGGCTCCGCGTGGAGCCCTCAGCGTTACGGCACCTGTATTGTTCGGGCGACTCTACGTCATGCCAGGCATTGTGGATTTTCTTGCGCGCTATCCAGAGGTGTCTGTCCATGCGCTTTTTCTCGATCGCGTGGTCAATCTCGTGGATGAGGGCTTGGATGTCGGCGTGCGTATCGGCGAACTGCCTGATTCTCAGTTGCACGCCGTTCGGGTCGGGCAAGTTCGGCGAGTGTTGTGCGCATCCCCCGCCTACCTTCAGTCACACGGTCGACCCACCGCTATTGCCGATCTAAGCGATCATGCCCTCATTGCTGCAACCAGCGTCAGCAACTCGGTTGAGTGGAAATTCGGCGAAGCCGGCAATAGGCACGCCGTGCGCGTCCAACCGAGGCTGAGCGTAAATACCAACGATGCCGCGATCGCCGCTGCCTGCTCGGGATTCGGGATATCACGCCTGCTGTCCTATCAGGTAGCGCAGCAGGTAGCCAACGGTGAACTTGAACTCATTCTTGATGAAGAAGTCACCGCCTTACCCGTGCATGTTATATATCGCGAGGGGCGTCGTGCCTCGGCCAAGGTCAGGGCATTTGTTGATCTGATGGTCACCCGTTTGCGTGCGGATGAGTCACTACGCTGAGGCCATCCAATATTCCCTTTGCCAGCCAGCAAAGGCTATTGTCTTATTTATCCGCTACTTCCGCAGTACATTGGTTGCTGACTGCTGACGACGGCATACCCGGTGGCGGGTTCACTTGGGAACCCGCCGTTCGGCATTGGCGTGATCGGCCGGCTCTTGCCAACCCACTGCGACCATAGTAGCAATCCAGAACTACTGACCGCTAGGCTCATATTGCAGTCGCTCAGTCGATGATTGACTGGTGGCTAAACATCGCGCTGAGCCAACGAGCCGAGGCACGTAGCAAGATTCCAGACACCCTCACCAGGGTTAAATATCTTGATTGGAGGGCTACCTGTTACTGCCGCAACGCTCTTATCGTCGACATGAAAATATGATCAGTACTTTCCATTAGCACTGGTGGGGACTGCCGCCCGGCAACTATTACGGCGCCGGCACAGCTTTGCAGAATAGTTTCCCAGCCCGCGCCGTCCGGCTTGCGAGGAGGATCAGTGCTTCTACTCGGCCAACAATTTCTCGATACGTCGATCAGGAACGAGCCACATCAGTGCAACAGCGACATAAAGTGTTTGTGACACCCACTGATTGACGAAGGCCAGAGGAATTGCTGCAGCATAGAGTACAAGCGACAACTTGCCTTTGTTGTCTTTGCCAATGGCCTTTGCCAAAAGCGAATTCTGTCCTTCGGCGGCAATGATCGCCCGGGTGAGTACCCAGTAAGCCATCGATGCCATCAGCAGCACGACGCCGTAAAGCGCGCTGGGCAATGGCGCAAAATGATTTTCACCCATCCAGCCTGAGACGAAGGGAAATAGGGATAGCCAGAACAGCAGATGGAGATTTGCCCAGAGAATTTGGCCGTCGACGCGCTGCACCGCGTGAAGCAAGTGATGGTGATTGTTCCAGTAAATGCCGACATAGACGAAGCTCAGAATGTAGCTTAAAAACACTGGGAGCAAAGGCCACAAGGCCGCGATATCCTCTCCGTGAGGCACCTTCATCTCGAGCACCATGATGGTAATGATGATAGCGAGAACGCCATCGCTGAATGCTTCGAGTCGGTTTTTTCCCATGTGCATCGTCACCTTTTATCTGGCCTGTAAGTCATCATTAACTTGATCGCCCGCATTCTCGATGCCGGCCTCGATCTTTATGAGCAAGCCAACTGTAGCAAGGATAGCGGGCGTTAGACGAAAAGGGAATCTTCTGGGAAAAGTGTGTTCATTCAACTCTGTTGGGAAAAATTTCATGAGAACTACACCTTGCGGAATAGCCACCTGTGCACCAACCGGGTGTAACGCGGCATGACCAACGAGACGACGATGGCGACGATGACTGAGGCAAGGTGCCATGCGCGACGTCATATCCGCCCGGCGCAGGCACAGCTTTAAACACCGGCTCAAACACCCACCGCACGATCATGGTCAGCGACCAGATCACCGAGGTGGTGATCAGCCACTGCTTCCATGCCGGCGCCGACGGTAACTTGTTCGGCGGCCTCGAGATGCGGCTGCACGGCCACAATCGGGCTCCTGCGTTCGGCCGACTGGTGCCGGAGCATGAGGCCGAGTGCGAACCAAAGGATAGGGCCCTCAATTATCGGTAGGGCGCTCATCGCCGATCTCAGTTCGACCGTGTTGACGAGGGTCGTGATCGGCACCTCATCGCATCTGCGTTCGAAACCACGATATTTTTCTTGTAATGTGCGTTGCCGCACATACATTCGCCGGACAGACGACTAGCGTCGCGCCATAAATCCAAAAGTGCGGGTTTTTTGCTCGACACTGATGCCGGCTCTCCAGTCTGCCAGTCTGTCGATCCCCCTTCATAGCCGAGGGCGGGGTCAAGGAAGTCTGACATGCTAAAGAAGCGCCCCCGCGTGAGTGCCGCGCCAAAAGTAGAGGGTGTAACTGAAGCCTTGCGCCGGGAAGCGCTACTGACGACAGGGGAATTGCAGAACGCGATTTTCAACAGCGCCAACTTCTCCAGCATTGCCACGGATGCTAAGGGCGTG
>CAZAGR010000025.1:0-13942 GCA_964484585.1 uncultured Propionivibrio sp.
CTTCGGGGGAAGGGTTGGGTGGTCACTGAGCTTGTCGAAGTGGATGAGGGAGAGCAAAACTGCGTAAGGTCAGCTAAGTAATTAACAGGGCGGCAAAAACGCCGCCCTGTTAATATTTTACGTCCAGCCCGGTGAGGTTGACAGCGACTTGATGAACAAGCATGGCGGGCAACAATAATAGTATATGTAAAAGCGCGCTTAACCCAAATAATATGGCGGCGGCATTGAGGAAATTATCGAGGAGCGGGGCAAGATTTTCAAGCATCCATGCGCCTGCGCCCGCAAAAACAGCCAGCGAGAGCAGAATAAACGCGAGTAAACCAAGCGGAAGCCAGGCGTGCCTATCCGACTCGGAGGGCATCATCGTGCTTGAAACCGCAAAGATGAGATATGCCCATACATAAAAATCCGGAATATCAGGGATTAGAAGAATTCCCTGAAAAAACAAAGTGAAATTTCCAGCAAAAAAAACATCCCAAAGAACATTTAATTCCATGCGGCTGATGCCCGCATACGAAACGAATAAACTGCCCGCGATCAGAGGCGCGATACCGATTAATGAATCACGGACAATATCTGTTTGTGTAGTTTCTACATATCCCATTTGCAAATGCCCGTCTTCAAGCATGGTGGGAATCAAAGAAAACCCGCTTGTGTGAACATGCAGAAGTTTTGCCATCAGAAAGTGACTAAGTTCATGTAATAGAACGCCGGGAAAAAATAAAACTGAAAACAAGCCGATGGTTAACTGTGAATTGCGCGTGGTGATAAGCAGCACAGCTTGTATCTCGCGATGCAAAAGCCGCTGGAAGATGACCAGCGGCGCAAGCATTAATATAAACCAAAATAAACCGATAAAAGAAGGCATGGAACTACCTACAGGAATGAAAGTGCAACGACGTATTTTTTTATCCGGCAGCGGCTTTTGTAATGGCTGTAAATTCGTCGACTTTCAAACTTGCTCCGCCTACCAGCGCGCCGTCAATATCTGGCTGGCCGAAAAACTCAGCAGCATTGGCAGAAGTGACCGAACCGCCATATAAAACGCGGATAGATTGCGCAGTATCATTCCCATATAATTCCGCCAGCGCTGGACGAATCACATCTTTAACAACAGCATTTGCTTCAGGTCCGTTTGAAGCTTTGCCAGTACCGATTGCCCAAATAGGCTCATAGGCAACGACCATGCGCAAAGCATATTCTGCGGATACTCCGTTAAGGCTTAACTTCGTTTGAGTAGAAACAACTTCGCGGGTTTGCTTTGCTTCGTATTGATTCAGAGTTTCACCTACGCATACAATTGGAATTAAATCAACTGACTGAGCCGCGATTAGTTTGTGATTAACTATCTCATCCGTCTCGCCGAAATACGCGCGGCGTTCCGAGTGACCGAGAATAACATAATGACACAGTTCTTTCACCATCGCAGGAGCAACCTCACCTGTAAACGCGCCTTTTTCTTCCCAATGCATATTCTGAGCGCCAATCCCAATATCGGCGCCTTCCAACAGCGCTGAAGCGGCCATTAACGATACAAAGGGCGGGCAAATCACTTTTTCCACGCCGTGAATCTCGCGCAGCTGCGTACTCATCTTAAAGACCAGATCACGCGTCTCTGCGATGGTTTTGTTCATCTTCCAATTTCCAGCAACCAGTGGTTTTCGCATGGCAACTCCTTATTGTAAAGTTTTTAGATAGTCACTCGCCATTAGGCGAATCCATTCAGGCGTCCCATTTTTTGTAACAAGTGAAGTCAAAATATCTTGGGCTTTTTTGCTATCGCCTTCCTTTATGGATATCTCGGCTTCAAGTAATAACACTTCAGACATATTGGGGTTTAGTTTTTTGGCTTGCCTCAGTTGCGCGTTTGCCTCTTCAATATTGGCGTTGTAAAGCGCGTACCTGCCGCGCGCAATATGAGCAAGCGGTTGGTTGAAATTATCCAAACGTTCAAAAAATTTAAGATCAAATCCGTCTTTTAATTCGGCAGCCTTGTATACTGATTCGCGCAAACCTTGCTGCACATCCTCTGGGATTTGACTACCTTTATAAATTGGGATCGCCCGCATATACATTCCTGAAGCAAGCGGCCATGCCTGGCGCATCATATATTCATTAGCCGCTTTGATGAAAAAATCCGGGATGTTCGGGTCCGCCGAATTTGCAGATTGCATCATTTCGCCAAATGCGGGGCGAAATTGCTGCGCATCCCAAAGCGCAAGCGAGAGTTGCAAGTGAGCATCGGGATTGCGCGGATCTGCAGTAACGGCATCTATCGCGGCTTGTAATTCAGGAGAAGGGTTTTCGAACGTAGGAGGAGGTCCGCCGGGCTGATTATTAGGCAGCGGAAGTGTCGGAAAAGGAGTAGCCAACGGCAAATCGGTCGGTAAAATTGGAGGAACAGGCTGAAGCGACGGCGCATCTGCCGGAACATTCAACTCCCTGGTTTGAGAATCTTTATTACGGCCATCGCGAATTACGAGCAGCGCAAAGAAACAAAAACACAAGCCCAGCGCGCCGATTCCCGCCCATATCCAAGGTGAGATTTTCTTTTTTGTCGGCGCGGAATTTTTATCAGCTTTGACATTATCCTGTTTAGGCGCAGCCTGTTGAGCTCCAGGCTGCTGTAATTTTTCATTTTTAACTGTCGCGGTGCGCATCACAATCGCAGTCCCTTGCATCGGCACGCCAGCTTCCGTCCATGCATCCTTAAAGGCTTTGATCAATTCCTCAGTTGTGACATAACGATCAACGCGATCTTTGGCAAGCGATTTCAACAAAACACGCTGCACAGTCTCCGGCACATTTGGGTTAACGGTCATCGGAAGCGGCAGCGGCGTATAAATGTGATCATGAATAATCGAGAATGGCGTATCTGAAGTAAACGGAACACGCCCCACCACCATCTCGTAAAGCATTACGCCAAAGGAATAAATATCCGTCCCAGCGTCAAGGTCTTTTTTACCCATTGCCTGTTCAGGCGAAATATATTGCGGCGTACCCATAATTGCATCGGAAGACATCGTTGATTCACCCGCTTCGGCAATGCGCGCCAAGCCGAAATCGGCAAGATACATCACGCCATCGGTTGCAATCATTACATTGGAGGGTTTTATATCGCGATGCAAAATCCCCTGCCGATGCGCATACGCCAGCGCATACCCCACTGAATTAACGACATGTTCAATTTCTTCCGACGTCAAAGGACCTTGATTCAAACGCGCTTTGAGCGTATCCCCTTCAATGTATTTCATAACCAGATAAGGGCGCCCCTCATGCTCGGCATAATCATACACAGGAACAATGTTTGCATGTTCCAAACGCGCAACCACACGAGCCTCGCGTTGAAAACGCATTGTAAATGTCTGGTCTTGATGAAATGCCGGATGTAATACCTTTAGGGCAACATAACGGTCAAGAGATGCATGATAGGCTTTGTAAACCGTCGCCATGCCGCCTTGCCCGAGCTGCCCAATAATCCGATACGGGCCAACATTTTCACCGATATTGAAAGACATTTAAGTTCTCCGCGTATAATTTTTATTGATTATAGCCGAGCGCCGTGTATTTTGGTTATCGCAGTGTAAATTGTTTGCAAATTGAAATGTGCGGAACGAAGGCCCTCATGTTTCGGCATATGAAAAGTATTCATTTCCGTCCTTAGATATCGTCTCTCTTGAAAATTTAATTTCCAGATGTGATATGCATATCCGTACCGCCTGCAGGAGACGGAGTGTATACAATCGTATATGCATGTGTTTCGCCACATGCGCTAATCTGCCATAATTCCGTCCAACTTCCGCCTTCAGACGGTTCGGGTTCTGAAACCAACTGAGCCGAAACAAGTGAAATATTATCGCAGCCCCGTTCCGATTCAGATTGACCAATCGAATGCATGGTATCCGTACGAAGTTCCGCATCTGCTATGCCCTGATAAGATGTCAGAATATTTAAGAGAGGCCCTCCCAATACAACCGCGGCTACAAGAACGCAACAACACAAGAGCGCAATAGCAACGCCGACAATAATTGTCCAATTATTTTTTTTGGGTATTAAAGTTTCATTTTGAGATTCCATATTACTCCTAAAGATAATTACTTATCCAACAATGCTTCAACACCGGGCAATTTTTTCCCTTCGAGGAACTCAAGCGACGCGCCGCCACCCGTCGAAACATGCGTCATCTGTTTGGCAACGCCCGCTTTTTTGACCGCACTGGCAGAATCCCCTCCGCCAATGACCGTGATCGCGCCAGACTCAGCCAACATCCTTGCAAGCGCAAATGTGCCTTCAGAAAATTTCGGCATTTCAAAAACGCCAACGGGGCCATTCCACACCACCAACTTGACTCCGCTTAGTGAAGTTTTATAGAGTTCGAGCGTTTTGGGACCCACATCCAACATACGCCAACCTGCGGGGATCTTATTCACATCCACGATTTGGGTATTCGCTTCTGCATCAAATTTATCCGCGATAATCGCGTCCACAGGGAGGATTAACTTATCACCAAGCTTAGCGAGCAGAGTCTTTGCCGTTTCAATTGCTTCGGCTTCAACAAGGCTGTCTTGCATATTCAATCCCTGCGCAGCGAGAAAAGTATTCGCCATGCCGCCGCCGATGATGAGTTTATCGCACTTAGAGGCAAGGGTTTCAACCACCAAAATCTTGTCGGAAATTTTCGCGCCTCCAAGAATGGCGATATATGGATGTTCTGGATTCGCGACGGCGCGCCCGAGGTATTCCAATTCCTGTTCCATCAAGAAACCTGAAACAGCGGGCAAAAATCGCGCCACGCCTTCAGTGGAAGAATGTGCGCGATGCGCGGAACCAAATGCATCGTTGACATACACATCGCCAAGCGCAGCCATTTGTTTTGCAAGCTCGAGGTCGTTCTTTTCTTCGCCTTTATGAAAGCGGGTATTTTCAAGCATCAACACATCGCCAGATTTGAGCGCCTGCGCCATCCTCTCCACTTCAGCTCCCACGCAATCAGGAGCCATCTGCACAGGTTTGCCCAATAGCGCTGATAAAGATTCGGAAGCGGCTTTCAAACTAAACTCGGGCTCCGGCCCGCCTTTGGGACGTCCTAAATGACTCATCAAAAGCAATGACGCGCCGTGCTCCAAAACATATTGAATTGTAGGCAATGCGGCTTTGATACGTTTGTCATCTGATATTTTTCCATCAGCCATCGGCACGTTGAAATCCACGCGCATGAGTACGCGTTTATTTTTCAAGTCTATATCTTTAACTGTCTTCTTCATTATCACTCCGCATAAAACAAACATAAGTAAACACGAAAACAGGTACACAAGTAGATTCGTCTGACTTGTGTACCTGTTTATTTATTTATACTCCTAAAGACTCTTAGCCATCATCGCGGTAAGATCAGCCGTACGGCAGGCATAGCCCCATTCATTATCATACCAAGCAACAACTTTAATCAAGTTACCGAGAACGAGCGTATCCATCGCGCTAAAAACGCTGGAGAAAGTCGTACCTCGTAAATCTGTAGAGACAAGCGGCTCATCTGTGACATCAAGGATACCCTTCATGCGTCCATTGGCATATTCCAACATCGCGGCACGAATCTCTTCAATGCTGGCTTCCTTGCTTAGAATTGCAGTGAAATCAACAACCGAAACCGTGGGCGTAGGAACACGGAATGCCATGCCGCCAAATTTTCCTTTGAGTTCGGGGATGACAAGACCAACAGCCTTTGCAGCGCCCGTTGAGGATGGGACAATATTCTGCCCTGCTGCGCGCGCATCGCGTAAATCTTTCGCGCCAACATCTTGAAGTTTCTGAGAATTGGTATAAGCGTGCACAGTAGTAAGCAGCCCTTTATCAATTCCGAATTTATCGTTAAGTACTTTTGCAACCGGGGCAAGCCCGTTTGTTGTGCAGGATGCATTGGAAACAACATTGTGATTCTTAGCGTCGTATTTATCTTCATTTACGCCCAACACAATCGTGATGTCTTCATTTTTTGCAGGCGCTGAGATAATAACCTTCTTCGCGCCGCCAGATTCGATATGCGCTTTCGCTTTAATAGCATCTGTGAAGAAGCCTGTAGATTCAATCACAATATCCACGCCCATATCCTTCCATTTAATCGCGCCTGGGTCTTTTTCAGCAGTGACTTTAATAGTCTTGCCGTTAACAACAAGGTTGCCGTCTTTCACGTCAACACTGCCGTCAAAATGACCGTAAGTCGAATCGTATTTCAAAAGATGCGCGTTCGTTGCGGGGTCAAACAGATCGTTCACAGCCACAACTTCAACATCATTTGGATGGCGCGCATTGAGAGTACGAAGGACGAGACGCCCAATACGACCAAATCCGTTAATACCAATTTTTACTGACATTTCAATTCTCCTTAAAGAAATTTATATTTGCATATTAGCGTTCATTAATATGAACGCGCTAATATTTCTCTTTCAATTCTTTTTCGGGCAAAACAATGAGCCCCTCTTTTGCATTTCCAACAGAATAAATTTGCTCGGGTTTATGAACCGCAGTCCACGCTGTATATGCGGTAACCAACGCATCCAACTGTTCCGGCGGATATAATAATTCTAACGGCAAAATTCCTTTAGTCATTTTATAGCGCGTAATTTCTTCAAAGAAATCCATCGGATCTTTAATTTTCACACCGCGCTCATACAAAGCCAATTGACGCTGCAAACGTCCTTCAAGCGAAGGCTTCGAAAGCGGAGCGCGGCCAATCATCACGCAAAAACACGCGTGTGGATGCGTCTCCAAAACCTGATATTTTGATTCCATTTCGGGATACTTCTTAAATCCAAGTTTTCCCAGCTTACGATAAAGGTCAAAGCCCATCTGCATCCACGCTGACGATAACTCGACGCTTGCAGGCGTGCCGGAAACAGAAATTCCCCGCGCGCGTAATTCATATTCAGCCACGCGAAATTCTGCTCCACGAATATTTTTCTGAGGGGTCAGCATATCCTTCTTCATCTTCTCACGCACCAACCCGCGATTAACTCCTGCAGGCGCATTGATCGCCACGGTCGCGGATTGTTGCCCCGCAATAAACGCAACCACATCCTCCATCTCTCCATCAGCAAGCGCAAGCAAATTCAAGTCCTTATCCAGCGCGGCGTATGTAAAGGCTTTATGAGATGAAGTCGGGTCGACGCCAATAAAAGCGGAATCAGTGAAAAGCATATAGACTATATTTTACCCCGCATTTTAATGTATACTCAAAACTGATGAGAAAAAAACAGCGTATTTTTTTATACATTGTAACGCTAAGTCTAAGCGCAGCTTGGATTGTATTTTCAGCCGATTCAATACGCGTACCAGCAAAAGACATCTCCGCGCCGCAAGTTGGATTTACCGCTCCTGATTTTACCCTGCGATCCATTGACGGAAAAACGCATACCCTTTCTGCGCTTAAGGGCAACGCTATACTGGTAAATTTATGGGCAACTTGGTGTCCGCCCTGCCGCGCCGAAATGCCAGCGATCGAAAAAATGTATCAGGAATATAAAGATCAGGGCTTCATCGTCCTTGCAATAAACACGACCTATCAAGACGAGCCAAGTTCAATTTCGCCATTCATAAAAGAATACAATCTCACCTTTCCCATTTTGCTGGATGAAAAAGGTTTTGCTGGCTCGGCGTATCAACTACACTCAATGCCTTCGTCATATTTCATCGACCGCGCAGGCATTATTAGCGAAGTCATCATCGGCGGTCCAATGGCAGAAGCGTTGCTGCGCACTCGGATCGAAAAAATATTAAGGTGACGATCTTGTTTGGGTAAACATTATGTTCATTTTTTTTAGTGAAATCTTTTCTCCGCCCCGCCATACGTTACTGCTTGTGATTGCCATGTGGATTGGACTCCTCTTTGCAGAAAAACGATCCGAGCGTTACAAAGTAAGCAAAGAAGATTTAAATAATCTCATCTTTTACAGCCTTATTGCGTTTATTATCGGCGGTCGCATCTTTTTCGTTTTGCAAAATATCTCCGCATTTATACAAAGCCCAGCCGGAATATTTTCAATCAACACCGACCTCTTCGATTTGAGCGGCGGGCTTGCCACAGCCGCTATTGCAGGTTTGATTTACAGCCAGCGTAAAAGATTAAATCTCTGGTCAACGCTCGACGCGCTCACGCCGCTCTTTTCAATGCTCGCAATTGGACTGGGGTTATCACACCTCGCATCGGGCGCAGCATTTGGAAAAGAAACAAAACTCGCCTTCGGAATCGATCTATGGAACGCGACCCGATACCCCACTCAAATATACGAAACCCTCGCGGCTCTTCTGACCTTCGGCTTAATCTGGCTTCGCAAAGAGAATCAACCCGCAGGGCTTCTTTTCCTCGCCTTCACAGCGCTGACTGCATTTTTTCAGATTATCATACAATCTTTCCGTGCGGATACAATATTAATATTCAACGGTATTGGGCAAGGGCAAGTCATTGCATGGCTTATTTTATTAATTTGCTTTTTATTATTCGAGATAAAATTGAAGGCTAGGCACGAATAATAAATTTCCGCAGGCTGGGAATACCACAACACAAAATCAAAATTGCAAGGGAGAAGAACCGCGTGAAATATTCGCCAGAAATTCCTGCCTGGTTGCAAGATTCGCCCTAAAAGCGCCGTGCATCGCGGAAGTCGTCATACGCGCATCATGTTTCTTCACGCCGCGCATCATCGAACAAAGATGCATGGCTTCTACTACTACCGCAACGCCTTGCGGTTTAAGCAAGTCTCGCAAGAAGTCGGCAATCTGGCGCGTCATGCGCTCTTGCACTTGCAGGCGGCGCGCATACATATCTACAATTCGCGGGATCTTGGATAAGCCAAGAACTTTCCCGTTGGGGATGTAAGCAACATGCGCGCGTCCCATAAAAGGCAACATATGATGCTCGCACATGCTAAAGAATTCAATATCTCTAACAATCACCATCTCGTCATATTGAACATTGAACAAAGCGCCGTTGATGATCGCATCAGAATCCATGGCGTAACCGCCTAGTAACTCATGATACATACGCGCCACGCGTTTCGGCGTAAATTGCAAACCTTCGCGCTGAGGGTCTTCACCCACCGCGTTTAATATTTTTGTAACAGCCTCTTCTATGATCGCATTGTCAATATATTTTGTGTCGTTTACTTCGTCTTTCGCGTCATCAAATTCCATTATTCTCGCTCCAATGCAAAACTGACCTGACAGTTGTCAGGTCAGTTTTGCATGAAAAAATTCTACCCGAGCTCTGGTTCAATCAAACCGTAGCTTCCGTTGCGTCTGCGGTACAACACATTAACCTTGTTGGTTTCCGCATTATAAAAGACAAAGAAATTATCATGTCCCAAATTACGCATTTGCACAATGGCTTCATCTTCATTCATTGGGTATAGCGCAAATTTTTTGCGCCTTGCGAAGAGCGGCGAAACCTCTCCCGTTTCTTCGTCCATAACCTCGGCAACTTCAGCAGCCGAACGCCCATCTCCGCGCCCATGTGAATGCTTGCCTTTATGTCTTTCAATCTGCCGTTGCAGGTTGTCCAATGCGCCGTCAAAAGCGGCGAGCGTTTCTTCTGCGCGAACTTCAGCGCGGAGCGTAAAACCCTTGCCGTAAACCGTAATCTCCGCCACATTTCGGTCGCCGGAATCGCGCGCGGCTTTATGGTGCGCGAGGTCTACACGGGCTTCTTCGATTGCAGGCAGATAATGATCAAGATTGCCTGCCTTTTTATTAACATACTCTTCAATTTTATCGGTCAAACGAATGTTGCGTACTTGAACTTCCACTTTGTTGGACATGACGTCCTCCTTATTGGGGTGAAAATCTACAACACAAACGCTCAGGCATGCTTCAATCCATGATACGGCAGCGCACGAGCGACTGTTAACGCATAAACTTCTTGGGCTCCCGCTACAAGCAACGCATTGGCGCTGGATGATAAAGTTGACCCGGTTGTGGCGACATCATCGAACACGAGAACATTCTTTCCCTTCACTCCGCGCCAAGCCGTAAATGCATCATGGATATTCTCCCTTCGCTCCTGTCTTGACAAACCCACTTGAGAGCGCGTCTCTTTGCGCCGCGTCAATCCATGCGGTGTGTATTGAATTTTCAATGCCAGCGCGAGCGGCTTTGCAATCATAGCAACTTGATTATATCCCCTTTCCTTAAGCCTCCGCTTCCCTAACGGTATTGGCACAATAATATCAACGCGCCAATTAAGATTTTCTACAAAAGGAATCATTTGCGCCGCAAGCGCGTCGCCGGTGGACATATCACGCTTATATTTTAATTTGTGCAAAGACTGTCGAATGGGTCCATCAAAAAGCGACCACGCTCTTAATGCGCGAAAATGCGGTCTATCCGCGTGACAGGTCGTACAAACGCCTGCCACATCCTGCGGAAGACCGCATACATCACATAGCACACCAGATAAAATTCTCATATTACTCTGGCAATCCACGCACCAACGTTCGCCAAACCTACCACACCCCGAGCAATCGGGCGGAAAGAGAAGGTCAAGCGAACTCCATAAAGACCTGTATAACAAATACGAAAAAGGTTTATTTTTCAAACTCCACCTTTCTTTTGTGACTCAAGGCAGATCAATGGATACTTCGACTAAATATCGTTTGCAAATTACTACTTGTTCATGATGCCGTATACTTGAAAACCGGCTGGAATCGTCAGAATAAGCATAATTGTCGGAAAGGTCAAAAAGGTCATTGGGAGAATCATTTTAACAGGCGCTTGATGCGCCAGTTCTTCAGCATATTGGCGACGTTTCATACGCATTTGATCAGATTGAATACGAAGTACTTTTGATAAGCTCACGCCTAAAATTTGGCTTTGGATCACAGCGGCGACAAAGCTAGTTAGTTCAGGAAGCCCAATACGATCTGCCATATCGCGTAAGGCTTCGCGCTGAGGCTTTCCCAGTTGAACTTCGCGAATACAACGCCCGAACATAATAGAAAGTTCATTCTCCCACTTTTCGCTGACTTTTGACATCGCTGCATCAAACCCCAAACCGGCCTCCACGCAGATAGTCAGCAGGTCAAGTGCGTCAGGCATTGCCTTGCGAACTTCCAGTTGGCGCGCGTCAATTCTGCCTTGCAGCCACAGTTGCGGGAAGAAAAAACCCACCACCGTGGCGCCAACTACAGTAAAAAATATTCTTGTATATGACCAATCGTTTTTTGAGAAAAAGGCAACAAAAAGAAGCATCCCGCCAAACAATACTGCAACTACAAAACGGGTTGCCAGGAAAGTAGAAGCATCAATACGACCGGGGTTTCCTGCCAATTCGAGTTTAAGCGTTGTTTCTTGTAATAATTTTTGCGGCGTGAATCGGGTTGAAATTTCAGCAACCTTTTTTATCATTGGGATGATAACACGCTGAGAAAACGGCTCTTGCAATTCAGCTTGCTCAAGCGAAACTATTTCGCCGCGCTGGGTTGCTTCGGCAAGACGCGTCATTACCGGGTCTATATTATTTTCTTCACTTTGACGAGAAGCGCGCAGACCAAAAAAAATCACGGCTCCCAAGATGCCTAAAAAAACAACGGCAATTAAAATGTACACAACAGTAGTCATTTTTACACCTCGATATCTGCAATTTTCTGCATAATAGCATAACTAGTACCAATCAAACCAAGAATAAGAACAACAATAGCTGCGGTACACCACGGTCCGCCATCGGTCATGTGAATAATATATTGAGGGCTAAGAAACCAAAGTAGGCATGTAAGCCCCAGTGGAATAAGCGAAAGTACAGCGCCTGAAGCCCTAACCTGAGACGTCAAAACGCGTACCTCGCCTTTAATGCGAACGCGTTCGCGAATAGTAAATGAAATACTATCCAGAATTTCGGAAAGGTTACCACCTACCTCGCGTTGAACGTTTATCGCAGTGACGACAAAATCAAGGTCAGGGCTGGGAATGCGTATTATCAAATGCTCCAGCGCGGTCTCCATGGGAATACCAATCTGCATTTCCTGAACAACGCGACGGAATTCATCAGAAATTGGCGGCGGCAATTCCTTGCTGATTGATTCCATTGCTTGGTTGGTTGAGTAGCCCGCACGCATACCATTCACCATCAAGTTAAGCATATCTGCCAGCTGGTCTTGGAATTTTTGCAAGCGCTGCTTCTGTTTTTGTTTCACATAAATACCGGGAATAAAAGCCCCGGCAATGCCGCCTATAGCAGCGGAAACTAAGCCAATAGTTGAATTTTGCCCGCCAATAAACCAAGCAAAAAGCGCCAGTACAAAAATAGACGTCGCAATCATAATAAAATATTCACCCACTTTGAATTTCAGGTCGGCGCGCGCTAGGCTACGCGCTACCGCATCACCATAGGATGTTTTTTCAACCCTCTTCGACACCCAATCCATCGCGCGCTGTCGAGGCTGCTCATCTACGTCTTTGTCATTATCTAAATATTGACCGAGGCGGTTTTCAACCAGCTTTCGTTCACTATTAGACGAAATAATAACGCCCGCAATTAGAGCGACAACTAAAACGATACCACCGATAATAAGTATATTAATCATATTTTCACATCGTTGTGTTATTTAGTAACGACGGCGTTCTCCGATACCAAAAATAGTAGGCGGCAAATGGATGCCGGCCGTTTCAATTTTATCCATAAACTTCGGCCTCAAACCTGTCGGGCGCATACCGCCCTTAATCTTGCCTTCTTCCATGCCAAGATGTTCAAAGGTAAAAATATCGGTCATAGTAATTACATCGCCTTCCATGCCGCTGATCTCTGTAATAGTAGTAACTTTACGAGTACCATCACGCATACGTTCCTGCTGACAGATTAAATCCACCGCGCCTGCAATTTGTTCGCGGATTGCGCGAACGGGCAAGTCTAACCCTGCCATAAGGCACATAGTTTCAATACGAGAAATCGCATCGCGCGGCGTATTGGCATGAGCTGTAGTCATCGAACCATCGTGACCCGTGTTCATTGCTTGTAACATATCCAGTGTTTCACCGCCGCGACACTCGCCAACGATGATACGTTCAGGGCGCATACGCAAAGCGTTCATTACTAAATCACGAATAGTCACCTCGCCGCGTCCTTCAATATTGGGCGGGCGAGATTCGAGAGTAACTACATGTTCCTGACGCAACTGCAATTCGGCGGCGTTCTCTATGGTAAGGATACGTTCATCATCGGGGATAAATCCAGAAAGCACATTTAAAAGCGTTGTCTTTCCTGAACCAGTACCGCCTGAAACCACAATATTCAAACGGGCTTCCACGCATGCCTTTAAGAATTGCACCGCCTCAGCCGTAATCGACCCAAACTGAATCAACTGTTCAATTGAAATTGGGTTTTTTGAAAACTTACGAATAGTCAAGACGGGTCCAACCAAAGAAATAGGCGGAATGACTGCATTTACACGGGAGCCGTCTTTCAAGCGTGCGTCTACGTACGGGCTGGATTCGTCAATACGGCGTCCCAAGGGAGCTACAATGCGTTCAATAATACGCATCACATGGTCGTTGCTTTCAAAAGTAACGGGGACGCGGTGAAGTTTGCCTTTACGTTCAATATAAATATTCTTCGGTCCATTCACCATGATTTCCGAAATCGAGTCGTCTTCAAGCAACGGCTGTAAGGGTCCTAGCCCGAGAATTTCAGCCGCAATTTGCTCAAACAATCGGGCGCGTTCTGGGCGAGACAGGACAATATTCTCATCTGTTAAAATCTGTTCAAATAAACCCTGTATAGTGCGGCGAACTTCATCCGACTTTGAAACATCCATAGACGGGTCAATTTCAGCGAGAAGCTTATTCTGGACGCGGGTTTTTAAATCAAAATATGAACCGGCTTGCGGGGTTGTGGAGGGGGCGCTGACTCTACGAGCTTGCAGTGAGGAAAGACGAGAATCGCCGCCACCGCCCTCGCTAGGAG
>CAZAGR010000026.1:0-13879 GCA_964484585.1 uncultured Propionivibrio sp.
CCCAAGTCATCCAATTCGACCCCGCTTCAGGCTCATACCTGAATTGGAAAATACTCCACCTGGTCGAGCATTTCTTTGCCATGTGTAATTGGGCGCAACTCAACCTGGCCAAAACTCTTCAGCAACGCGGTCATTGAACCGGCTAATGCGTCCTGTGTCGCGAGCAAGAATCCACCGGCTGATTTTTCAATGTCATAACTGACCACCTTGCCCCGAAAACGTTCGGGATTGATCCTTAACAATCGCTCCAACTCCGCGTGCGTCATGGGCACTTCGTCTGATTTCAGCAGCTTGGTGTTATAGGCAAGCACCACGGGTTCGTAAGTGACTCCGTAGGCTGCGCCTCCCCACTCGGCCCACGAGGGAATATTGCGTGCTTCAGGTGAGCGGTATTGTGCAGCAAGTCCATCTTGGACCAATGCAATCTGCATGTCCATGGCCGCACTCCAGATGACGTCGGTCGCCACCACATTCTTCGCCTCGGCACGAAATTTCTTGTCGAGTTCGAACGTGTTCTGATCGCTGTAACTCACTTTGATACCGGGATAGGCGGCTTCAAAGGCCTTGATCAATGGCATGGCCGAGACGGCGTCAGTATTGGAAAGAACGACCAGTTGCCCCTCGCGCTTGGCAGCGCTGACAATTTCGGCATAGTCAGTTGGATACCCCGGCGGAATCTCCCATGCGGCGGCATGACTCTTGAAGCTGGCAGCTGCGCAAGACATGTAGACGATTACTGGCAGAATCAAGCGAATTGGCAAACATCGCCCCTTGTCTGCCAATCTTCTTTCCACTGCCATGGTTCGCAACTTATGCCTCCGACTCATCCAAAAATATTCTAATGTGACTCGCGCGTCGATTGAGGCAATCCACCGCGAAGAACAAGATTGGCATCACGCGGTTCAAACGCGCCCCGGTGCAATGCGCGGAAAGCGTAATTCGAACTCTGTGCCCACGCCGAGTGTCGACTGTACGGTCAGTGCGCCCGCCATCACGGTGGTCGCGATGCGACGACAGATGGCCAGCCCCAAACCCGACCCGCCCTTGCCCAGTTTGGTGGTAAAGAATGGATCGAAGATACGCGCGAGCGTAGCCTCGCTCATGCCGGCACCGTCATCCTTGATGGTCAGCACCACTTCATCGCCGACTTCGTGGGCGACAATGCACACGCGACCATGTTCGCGCTCTTCAAACGCATGTATTTCGGCATTGATCAAGAGGTTGGTAATGATTTGTGAAAACGGACCGGGAAAAGAATCGCAAACCATGCCGTCCGGAATTTCCAATTCAAACTTAATCGGAGAATGTTTGAACTGGGGATGCATGGTCGCCAGCAGATCGCTCACGACCGCATGCACCGAAAACTGACGGCGTTGCTCTGAGGTCTGATCGATGGCGACTTGCTTGTAACTGGCGATCAAGTCGGCGGCGCGAACGGCCGAACGCTGCATCAGGTCGCTCATGCCCGACGCGGACTCCAAAAAACTCGCCAACTCGGACTTCTTGATCTGTCCGGCCGTGAAGTCCGCAAATATCTTGTTAGCGCGTTCCTGCAATGCCGAGGCAACGGACAGAACGTTGCCGATCGGGGTATTGAGCTCATGTGAGATGCCCGCCACGGTCGCGCCCAGCGATGCGAGGCGCTCGGTCTGTATCAATTCTTCCTGAGCCCGCTGCAACTGCTCCGTACGTTCAGCGATGGTCGCTTCAAGTTTCTCGTTCATTTCCTGCTGCGCTCTTTCTGCCGCAAGGCGATCGGTCTGATCGAGCATAACGTTGATAAACAAGACTTCGCCGTCAACCCGGATCGGTTGGCAATACAGAAGGAATTGCCGAAAACCAGCCGTGGTCTTGTAACTCAAGGGCTCGCCGCGAATAAAACCATCCCGCTGAATAAGCATATTCAGTTCCGCGAAACGGCTCGGATCGGCCCAGACACCCAGATCGATGCCGCGCTTGCCCAGCACATCAGCGCGCGCCATTCCCGTCATGGCCTCCCAAGCATCATTCACTTCATACAGGCGGCCATCTACATAAACGATCGCGGATGGTAATGGATTGGAACGAAAAAGCGTACTGAATCGTTGTTCCGAGATCTGAAGCTGACTGACCTTGCCCGCCAGATCCAGCGCTAACTCCTGTGCGTTCTGAAATTCCTGACGAAAACGCGCCATCGACGCGCTCCCGAGAATGGCGCCAATCCAGACAACGCCCGAGTAAACAATGAACAACGCAAGCGGAGTCCTTGTCAACGGGGCCGCCAACAGGCCCTGGCTATCTGCCCACGCGATAAGTGCAAGGCCTGCGGTAGCCGCGCCGGCCATGATGAAACCATGACGCCTGCCCATTAACCAACCGGCCATCATGATCACGACGGGAAGAAGATAAAGCGCCGGCGTGCGCATGCCGGCAACGACAAATCCGGCGAGGATCGCCACACTCAACATACCCCACAAAAACACCGCGACCGCCACCACTGGTCGTCCCCAATACAAAAGGACTTGCATTGCCAGAGCAACACTAGTCCCCGCCCACCCAGCCGAAGCGAACACCGAACCAGTGGTCGTGAGGTCGTAGATCATGGTGACGATTGCAACGGCCAAGGTCAGCCACCCAATCGAGCGCACCACCAATGCACCCCTCTCAATAAGAACGCGATCAATATCGATGCTGCTTTGCTGTTCACCGTCGCCGATCGTCGTCGATACTGTCGCGCTGCCCTTTGTCATATCGGGTGATTCCTCCGAACTCGCATTCTTGCACGAAGTTCAGGCCATCGGCATTTAGCGCTCGGCATCGACGCCGTTTCGCCGGCGCCGACTTTTCGCACGCCGCATGGATCTGCAACTTCGCATCACCACCGATACCGAGTGGGAGCCGCAATTCGGCTTGCAGTAGTGGCTACGTTATGGGTTACGCTATTGGTTTTGCGGTGGCCACGCCGAAACAACGAAATGGTGCGCCGTGACTGCTTGTTCTTTTTGGCGCAGTACAAATGCGCCGAAAACGTCACGGTTATCAGTCACTCATGCGATCAAAATATATCGGCGCCCGAGAACTTGGCCTCTGCGCCGGCGCTCATACGGCCGTGGATTGTTTGCTACTTGACCAGCGTCAGGTGCGAGGGACGCGGTGTACGCTCAGAGGCGGGCGTATCCGCTTCGGGTGTCGCCGAATCATCGGCATCCGCTGCGTGGTCCAGTTCCGGTTTCAGGGGGAGTCCGCCACTTCCGTCCTTACCCACCTCGAACGCCATTCCCTGGCCGTTTTCGCGCGCATAGATCGCCATCACACGATCAATCGGCACCAGGACAGGAAACACTTTGCCACCAAAACGGGCCTGGAAACTGATCGCCTCATTACCCAGTGATAATTGGTTGGTTGCATCATTTCCAACGTTCAGGACGATCTCGTTGTTCTTGACGGACTCGCGGGGCACTCGTGTCGTGTCGTCCACGGCAACGGCAAGATAGGGAGTGAATCCCTGATCCGTACACCACTCATGGATGGCTCGAATGAGATAGGGCTTGGTTGTCGGCATCATTGCTTATTTGCCAAATTTACTTGCCAAAACTACGCGTCAAATTTGCCCTCCGGCACTGCCGGAGGACGCTACCCATCAGCGGCGCATCACCTTTTCTGAAGGCGTCAGCGCATCGATAAAGCCTTGGCGCGAGAATATGCGCTCGGCGAACTTCATCACCGGTGCCGCTGTCTTGGGCAACTCGATGCCATAGAAATCCAGACGCCACAGCAGGGGAGCGATAGCGACATCAAGCAGCGAAAACTCATCGCCAAGCAAAAACTTCTGCTTGCTAAACAAAGGCACCAGTTCGGTCAACCGGTCACGCACGTGCTGCCTTGCCTTGTCAGCTGACTTGAGGTTCTTGTCCAGCGCATCGACATGGGAGAAAAGTTCCTGCTCCATCGTGTGCAGCAGCTGCCGAGCCTTGGCACGCGTCTGCGGATCCGGTGGCATCAACTGCGGATGAGGAAAGCGTTCGTCAATGTATTCGTTGATGATGTTGGATTCGTAAAGAACCAGATCGCGATCAACCAGCACGGGAACGCGGTTGTACGGATTGATGACAGCGATTTCTTCCGGCTTGTTGAATAGATCGACGTCGATTACCTGAAAGTCCATCTGTTTTTCAAACAGAACAATGCGGCAACGATGGCTGTATGGGCAGGTTGTACCCGAATACAGATTCATCATGGCACTGGTGCCCCAGGAATAGTCGGCATCACGCACCACTTTGCGGACCGGCGGCGCGTTCATTTCTCGATGCCCCATTTGATTAATCTCACAGTAAATAAAAGGAATTAGTGAACGTCTTTCCAATACTCACGCTTGAGTGCGTAAGCAAAGACGAAGAGTAAGGCCAGCGCGATCAGGACGATCACACCTAACTGCTTGCGAACTTCAGCAACCGGCTCACCCATGTACTTGAGGTAGGCCACCAGATCAGCAATCAAGGAATCGTACTCAGCCGGTTTCAGCTTTCCAGGATTTGCCAATTCAAGCTTGTGATGCTCACCCATCACCTGATCGCCCTGCAATTCCCACAACACATGAGGCATGCCGACATTGGCGAAAACGACATTGTTCCAGCCGCTTGGGCGTTCCTCGTCACGATAAAACGTGCGCAGGTAGGTATATAACCAATCGGCACCAGAGCCGAACTCGGATCCGCGAGCACGTGCGATAACGCTCAGATCAGGAGGTGCGGCCCCAAAGAACGACTTTGCATCGGCTCGCTGCATTGCAATACGCATCGGTTCGCCGACCTTTTCCGCAGTGAACAAAAGATTGTCCTTGATCTGCGAATCGCTCAAACCAATATCCGCCAAGCGGTTGTAACGCATGTAGGACGCGGAATGGCAATTAAGACAGTAATTAACGAACACTTTGGCTCCGCGTTGCAGGGCGGCTTGATCGTTGGCCCGGTCCGGCGCTTGATCGAGGTGCAACTCAACATTGGCCAATGCCAGCAACGGCACGAATAGCAGGGCGGTCAGAAATTTTTTCATTTCGAAGTCACCCTATCCGGCTCCGGTTGACACTTGTCGAGACTGCTGTAAATCGGCATCAACAAGAAGAACGCGAAGTAGATTACCGAGCAGATTTGTGAAACCAGAGTCCGCATTGGCGTTGGCGCCAGTACGCCCAAGTAACCAAGAATAAAGAAGGAAATCACGAACGCGACGAGGAAACCTTTGTACAGGGGACCACGGTAACGAATCGACTTGACCGGACTCCGGTCGAGCCATGGCAACAACGCGATGATCAGCGTGGAAGCACCCATCGCAACGACACCCCAGAACTTGGCATCGAGGCCGAACAAAGGATAGGTCACGGCGCGCAAAATCGAGTAGTACGGCGTGAAGTACCAGACCGGGGCGATATGCGGCGGGGTCTGCAAAGGATCCGCCGGGACGAAGTTGTTGTATTCAAGGAAATAGCCGCCGAATTCGGGCATGAAGAATACAATGATCGAGAAAACGAACAGGAATACGACGACACCAACGATATCTTTGTAGGTGTAGTAGGGATGAAATGGAATTCCATCCAGCGGATGGCCATCAGCCCCCTTCTTTTTCTTGATTTCGATACCGTCGGGATTGTTGGATCCGACTTCATGCAGCGCCAGCAGATGTGCCATGACAAGTCCCAGCAACACAAGCGGCACGGCAATCACATGGAAGGCGAAAAAACGGTTCAGCGTGGCGTCACCGACCACATAGTCGCCGCGCAGCCAGATCGACAAATCCGGCCCGATCAGCGGAATCGCCGAGAACAGGTTTACGATCACCTGGGCTCCCCAATAGGACATTTGTCCCCACGGCAGCAGGTAGCCAAAGAAAGCTTCCGCCATCAGGCACAGAAAGATCATCATGCCGAAAATCCAGATCAGCTCGCGCGGTTTACGATACGAGCCGTACAACAGACCGCGGAACATGTGCAGGTAGATCACGACAAAGAAGGCCGACGCACCAGTCGAGTGCATGTAGCGGATCAGCCAGCCCCACGGCACATCACGCATGATGTATTCAACACTGGCAAACGCAACCGGAACTCCCGCAGCATTTAAAGTCGCATCCGGCTTGTAGTGCATCACAAGGAAAATGCCGGTCACGATCTGAATCACCAGCACCAACATCGCCAGTGAGCCAAAGAAGTACCAGAAGTTGAAATTCTTCGGTGCGTAGTATTCGGCGACATGCGAATTCCAGTTCGACGTCAATGGAAACCGAGCGTCGACCCAGCCCAAAAGGCTTTTCAATGTATCGTTGATTGTGCTCATCGCGTCAGGCTTTCTTGTCTTCGCCGATCACGATCTTGGCATCGCCAAGGTACATGTGCGGGGGAACTTCAAGGTTATCTGGCGCCGGCTTGCTCTTATATACGCGGCCGGCAAGATCGAACGTGGAGCCGTGGCAGGGGCAGATGAAACCGCCCGGCCAATCGGCCGCAATGCCGGAATCGGCACCGGTCTTGAATTTTTCCGTCGGAGAACACCCCAGGTGCGTGCAGATACCGACAGCTACCAGAATTTCGGGCTTGATCGAGCGGGTCTCATTCTTGCAGTACTCCGGTTGCATCGGCTTGCCGGATGCAGGATCGCTCACCAAGGGATCGGTCTTTTTCAACGAATCCAGTTGTTCCTTGGTCCGATTAATGATCCAAACCGGCTTGCCACGCCACTCTACGGTCATCATCTGGCCTGGAGCTAGTTTACTGATATCGACCTCCACCGGAGCCCCGGCAGCCTTGGCTCGCTCAGAAGGCAACATGCTTGCCACAAAGGGTACCGCGGCAACCACCCCGGCAACACCGCCCGCGGCGGCAGTCGCCACCAGCAAACGACGCCGGCCACAATCGACTGATTCTTCAGTACTCATAGTTTGTTTCCCAAGAACAAGCGTTTTTCCAAGAAATGTTGAGTATGCAATTCGGCAAGCCACTCGATTGTAGCGAATCTCGATTCACGATTAAAGCCCCCGAAACGCCCAATAATGGTGCTTTGCTCATGCAATCAACAATAAATGTCTTTAAGAACAATTAGATGGCTTTCATTTTTCGCATTCGATCTATTTCAAATTCACTGAAACCCAGTTGCCTCATCACTAGGTCAGTGTGCTCGCCAAGTGCAGGACCGACCCAGTGCATTTCACCCGGGGTTGCCGAAAGTTTGGGCACTACCCCGGGAACATGAAATGTCGCGCCATCTGGAAGGCGGGCGCTGCGAATCATCTCCCGCGCCAGATACTGCGGATCGGCAAACATGTCGGCAATGGAGAAAATCTTGCTGGCGGGCACCTCGGCTTGTGCCGCAACCAAGAGAACCGTCACCTCTTCGTTGGCGGCGACCCAATCCCCGATCACGCCATACAATTCAGCGGCACGCTCGTCGCGGCCGGCGTTGTTGGCTAACTGAGGATCGTCCGCCAGATCCGGGCGCCCGATTGCGCGCATCAGACGGACAAAAATAGCATCACCGTTAGCACCGATGATCAGGTGCTTGTGATCCTTGGTCGTATAGGTGTTGGATGGTGTGATTCCCGGCATAACGTTTCCCGTACGCTCGCGAATGAAGCCGAACACGTCGAATTCCGGCACCAGGCTTTCCATCATCGCGAATACGGCCTCGTAAAGAGCCACGTCCACCACCTGCCCCTCCCCGCCATTCACTTCCCGATGGCGCAGCGCCATCAGCGCACCAATCGCGGCCCAAAGCGCGGCAATCGAATCACCGATGGAAATTCCAGTCTTGACCGGTGGCCGGTCGGCATATCCAGTAACAAAACGCAAGCCGCCCATTGACTCGCCAATCGCCCCAAAACCTGGCTGCGCCGCCATCGGCCCGGTCTGACCAAAGCCCGAAAGACGAACCATCACCAAGCCAGGATTGATAGTACGCAAGGCTTCCCAGCCGAGTCCCAGCTTTTCCAGCACGCCAGGGCGAAAATTTTCCACAAGAATGTCGGCCTGACGAATCAGACGATGGATGATTTCAATGCCGTCCGGAGATTTCAGGTTAACAGTCACTGATTTCTTGTTGCGCGCCTGCACCAACCACCACAGCGACGTATCACCATACATCTTGCGCCACCGTCGCAGCGGGTCGCCCTCCCCCGGCGCTTCCACCTTGATTACGTCGGCACCGAACTCGGCGAGTATGCGCGAACAAAATGGTCCGGCAATCAATGTGCCAAGTTCAACGACTTTGACGCCTGCCAACGGGCCGCTCGGTGCCGCGATTTCGGTTGCCGAAGTCACGTCGAAGTTACGAGTAGGTGCGACGCTCAATCAGCGCCTGAGCCACCGTCGCCGAATCGGAAAACTCCAGCTCGCCCCCGACGGGCAAACCGCGCGCAATGCGGCTGACTTTAAGCCCGCGGGCCTGCAGCAGCTCAGAAAGATAGTGCGCCGTCGCCTCGCCTTCGTTGGTGAAATTGGTGGCCAGAATGACTTCCTTGACCACGCCGTCGGTCGCCCGCGCAAACAGACGCTCGAAGGCCAGCTCTTTCGGCCCAATACCGTCCAGCGGCGAAAGCCGCCCCATCAAGACGTAGTAAAGCCCGCTAAAAGCATGAGTCTGCTCCATGCTGTTGGCGTCGATGGGCATTTCAACAATACACAACAGGGTCGCATCGCGTCGCGTTGATGCACAACGGTCACAAATCTCGGCTTCAGTGAAATTATTGCAACGGGAGCAATGTCTAAGGTGAGTCAGCGCCGACTCAAGAGCACGGCCGAGCAATTCAGCGCCGCCCCGGTCGCGCTGCAAAAGGTGGTAAGCCATCCGCTGCGCCGATTTCGGGCCGACGCCGGGCAGGCAGCGCAAGGCATCAATCAAGCCGTCAAGACTTGACGATAATGTTGCCATCGGAATTAAAACGGCATTTTGAAACCCGGAGGCATCGCCATGCCGCCGGTCAAACCGCCCATTTTCTCTTGCGTCGTTGTTTCAACGCGCCGCGTCGCGTCGTTCAGCGCGGCCGCGATCAGGTCTTCCAGCATTTCCTTGTCATCCATCACCGAGGCATCGATCGACACGCGTTTGACGTCGTGTTTGCAGGTCATTACCACCTTGACTGCGCCGGCCCCCGCCTGGCCTTCGACCTCGATCATGGCCAGTTCATCCTGCGCCTTCTGCAAATTAGCCTGCATCTGTTGCGCCTGCTTCATCAATCCTGCTATGCCACCCTTCATCATTTACTTCGCTCCTCAGATAGGTTTGATCGTTGATTCATCAATCGTTGCGCCAAACAAGTCAACCACTTCGCGGACAAATGGATCCTGTCGAATCGACTCAACGGCATTTTCCTGACGCCCACGTTGCACATTCTTGGCACGCTCCGCGGGCGTTTCCGAGGCAGGCTCGGCGACATCAATATCCAGCCGCAATGGCCTACCGAAATGGGTCTGCAATGCGGCCTGCAACTTTTCCTGCTGCGGCTTGCCGAGCAATGACTTTCTCGCCGGTGGAAGGCGCAGGCGAATAGTGTTTTCCGTACGTTCCGACAACTCGCAGTGCTGCGCCAACTGCTTGGTCAAACTTACCAAGGGCAGTTTCGCGACCAGTGCATGCCAATCGTCATCGTCCGCCTCCGAACTGCGCACAGGCACCGACAGAGCGGCTTGAGGTGTCTCTGAAAAAGTCGGCGCTGGCGGAACGGCGGGCTCGGCAACGACCGGCGCTGAAACCGGTCGCGAAACCGCTTTTGCCGACACGTGCGGCGCCGGCGCAGCGCCAGACGGTGCGGAACCGCCGGCACGCTCCGGTCTGAAGGCGTGCAATCGCAGCAGCGTCATGACAAAACCGGAGTACTCATCCGGCGCCAGCGAAAGCTCATCGCGCCCATGAATCGCAATCTGATAACACAGCTGCAGAAACTCGGCATCAAGCGACTTCGCATAGGTCATCAGCTGGTTGCGCTCATCCGGATCGAGCAGCGCCTCCGGTGCAAACTGGGCCAGCGCGATGCGATGAAACAGCGTAGCCAACTCCTGCAGACCGCTGTCGAACGACAGGCTGCGCGCATCCATCAGCTTGGCCACTTCCAGCATCGCGGTCAGATCGCCACTCACCAGACCGTCGAGAAGCGCAACCAGATGTTCGTCGCCCACCGTGCCGAGCATTGCCCGCACGCCCTCGTCCTCCACACTACCCGCACCGTGCGCTATGGCCTGATCAAGCAGAGACAGCGCATCGCGCATACTGCCCGCGGCTCCTTTGGCCAAATGACGCAACGCAGCCGGCTCGAAGGGCACGGCTTCCGCCTGCAACACGCGCGTCAGATGCTCGACAATTGCCAGTTGCGGCATCTGCTTTAGATTGAATTGCAGGCAGCGCGACAACACCGTCACCGGGATTTTCTGCGGATCGGTGGTCGCCAGAATGAACTTGACGTGTTCAGGCGGCTCTTCCAGCGTTTTCAACATGGCGTTGAACGCGTGGCCCGTCAACTGATGAACTTCGTCGATGACATATACCTTGTAACGCCCGCGCGTCGGCGCGTAGGTCGCGCGCTCCAGCAGTTGCGTCATGTCATCCACCCCGCGGTTTGAAGCGGCGTCCAGCTCGATGTAATCGATATAACGACCGGTATCAATTTCCGTGCATGAAGAACAGGTTCCGCACGGGGTGGCCGACACGCCACTTTCGCAGTTGAGAGCTTTCGCCATGATCCGTGCGATGGTCGTCTTGCCCACTCCGCGTGTGCCAGTAAAAAGGTAGGCGTGATGCAGGCGCTGCTCATCGAGCGCATGAGTCAATGCCTTCACCACGTGATCTTGCCCAACCAGAGTGGCAAAGGATTTCGGACGCCATTTGCGGGCGAGAACCTGATAGCTCATACTTTAATTTTGTCAGGCAAAAAGCGACGGCAACAACACGGAGGTGCAAGGAGGTGCGGCGAGCCCGACCCCCGGCACTTGCAGTAAGTAGCTGTGGCTGCTTCCTTCCGGACCTGACCCGATTCACCACCCTGCAATGCGGGGAGACCCGCCGCGACACGATTCTATCAGCCCGTTCGGCTGCGCTACTGCTCTGGGTCTCTACGCTGCCAGTAAAAACTCCCTCACCGGTGCAATCTGGTCGGCATGCAACAGTGTCGGCGCATGACCAACGCCGGCGATTTCGACCAATTTTGCCCGCGGTCCCCTCTGCGTCATAGCTTGCGCGGTTTCATGCGTCAGCAGATCCGATTCGGATCCGCGCAAGAGCAAAGTCGGGCAGCGAATCGCCTCGTACATCGGCCAGAGTTCGATATCCTTGCCATCAGACTCCTTCATCGCGGCGCGGACCGGCTCGGCGATCGCGGGGTCGTACAAGAACTCTACCTTTCCATCGGGCGTCGTGCCGACCAGATGCTTGGTCAGTCGATACCATTGCTCATCACTGTGCGGGCCGAAACCCGGCGCAATAGCGCGAACAAAAGCAACCGCATGTTCGACGCTGTCAAATTGGGGCGACTTGCCGAGATACTCGCCAATGCGGGCGATTGACACCGCCGTTACCACTGGTCCGACATCATTAAGCACCAAACGTGAGACCGGTGATCCGGGCTGGGCCGCTATCGCCATGCCTATCAGGCCGCCCATCGATGTGCCCACCCAATGCACAGTTTCGCCATTGACCCGCGCCAACAGGGTCGTCATGTCCGCCGCGTATTGCGGCACGTTGTAAAGCATGGGATTGCGCAGCCGATCACTTTTGCCGCGACCCGCAACATCCGGGCAAACCACGCGATAGTGATCGCTCATGAGCTGGGCGAGGTCATCGAAGTCGCGCCCGCAACGGGTCAGCCCATGTACGCAGAGCAAGACCTTGGGATTGGCCGGATCGCCCCATTCGACATAGGCCATTTCGTGGAACCCCGCCGTGCTCAAACAACGGACACGACTTTCTCTCATGTTCATATTGACACCCATAGCTATCTCCTTCTATCGTAGTTCAACACCATCCGGACGACGCCGATTCTTGCATACGGGCGATCTGTTCGCGCAGTTCGAGAATGCGATCCTCCCAGTATCTCGGTGTCACAAACCAGGGAAATGCGGCGGGGAAAGCCGGGTCATCCCAACGCCGGGCGATCCACGCTGAATAATGCATCAGACGCAAGGTGCGCAAGGCTTCGAGCAAGTGCAATTCAGCACGATCAAACTCACGAAACGTCTCGTATCCGGTCAATACATGAGCGAATTGCTTGGCCATTTCATCGGACTCACCCGACAGCAACATCCACAAATCCTGCATCGCCGGACCGCTGCGGGCGTCGTCGAAATCGACAAAATGGGGGCCACCCTGCATCGCACCCTGCCGGTCGGTACTTTCCAGCGTCCACAATACATTGCCGGCGTGACAATCACCGTGCAAACGCAATTGTCGCACCGTGCCGGCACGCTCGAAGCAGGCTTCGACTTCATCAAGCGCCTGGTCCGCAACACCCACCCAGACCTCTTCCAGTTCGTCCGGCAGCGCCTCGTGATCGAGCAGCCAGTTGCGTGGTTCCACGCCGAAGGTCTCAATGGTGAGCGCCTCACGACAGGCAAAAGGCCGTTTGGCGCCCACATTGTGCAGACGGGCCATCAGACGCCCCATCCATTCCAGCACTCTGGGCTCGCCAAACTCCGGCGCCCGCCCGCCCTGCTTTGGATAAACCGCAAAACTAAAACCCCCGTGGTGATGCAAGGTCGTTCCGACAATAGTCAGCGGCGCAACGACAGGCAATTCAGCTTTGGTCATTTCGCCAACAAAATCATGCTCCTCCATGATTTGCTCATCGGTCCAGCGGTTCGGCCGGTAGAACTTGACGACCACAGGGGCGTGGCTTGACTCTGCATCATCAATACCAATCTGCCAGACACGATTCTCATAACTGTTGAGTGCAAGCAAGCGTCCGTCCGGATGCAGACCAAGGCCCTCTAACGCGTCGAGAATGCAGGCCGGATCGAGTCCGGCAAAGGGTACATCGGGTACATTGGAAGCTTGGGCATCATAGGACGGCATCGTTCGATTATCGCCCATGCCAATAGCGCCGGTCTTCGTCACGCTGGTGATGCATCGTCACGCTGTCCGGTGCCATCTCCACACGCATTGCTCCGTCAACATCTGTCCGATGCAGCCTCGCCCCACTTTGACGATAGCGCTCGACGACATCCTCCTTGGGGTGACCGAAATGATTACGGTAGCCGACTGGAAAAATCGCTTCACGCGCGCCTACTGCGGCAATGAACTCAGGCGTGGACGAGGTTCGGCTGCCATGATGCGGTACCACCAGCACATCGGCCGCGAGATCCCGCCGAGACGTTGCAGCTAACTCCGTCTCCTGCGCCGCTTCAATATCCGAGGCCATAAGCAGATGCCGATCACCGGTGCTTACACGCAGAACGCAAGCGAGATCATTGGTCTTGTGCGCGGAGCGCTCTGCCGCCAGTTCGGCAGTCGGGTGCAGGATCTCGAACCGCACGCCATCCCACTCCCATGCGTCGCCGGCCAAGCAATCCGTGTGGTGCACCGGTTGCGCCGACAGCGCATGTTCGAACGGAAGCGAGGTCTTCAACTCCGCCACGGGCACCATTGCCAACACCGATTCCGCGCCGCCGGCATGATCACGGTCAGCGTGGCTGATCACCAGCATATCGAGCCGGCGGACGCCACTGGCACGAAGATAGGGAACGATAATCCGGTTGCCACTGTCGGCATCAGCCGAGAATGCCGGTCCGGCGTCGAACACCAAATCATGCTCTGTCGTTTGAACATGCACTGATAAGCCTTGGCCAACATCAAGAACTGTCGCCTTCACTTCGCCAAGGCCCGGTCGCGCAGGAGAGAAAGTCAGCAAAGGCAAAAAGGCCAGCAGACCCAGC
>CAZAGR010000027.1:0-13870 GCA_964484585.1 uncultured Propionivibrio sp.
GGTGGCCGTTTCTTCGATGATCATCGTTACATTGATTGCATTTGACTCAACCGGAGCAGTGCAGGTAATGTCGCCCACGGTACGGTATCGCACAAGAACGTCCTCAACCAAATCTCCGGTCGAGGCCGGCGTCAGCGTGGTAACTGGCTGTAATAAGCTGCCTTTGCGAATGACCGGCCGAACATGAGCGAAATAGATTGATGGAAGTTGTAGTTGCTCGCGCTGGATGTACTGCCAAACATCAAGTTCAGTCCAGTTAGAAATCGGGAAGGCGCGAATATTCTCGCCCTTGTGAACGCGCGCGTTATATAAATCCCAGACTTCAGGGCGTTGATTTTTGGGATTCCATTGACCGAAGTCATCCCGGAATGAAAAAATCCTCTCTTTGGCCCGCGCCTTTTCCTCGTCGCGGCGCGCGCCACCAATACAGCAGTCAAAACCGAATTCTTCAATGGCCTCAAGCAGAGTGATCGACTGATACTTGTTGCGCGACTCATGCGCTGCCTTTAATACCACCGTGCCACGCTCCATAGAGTCCTCGACATGCCGAACAATCAGGCGCTCGCCCAATTCACTAGCGCGGTGGTCACGAAAGTTGGTAACTTCAAGGTAGTTGTGGCCGGTGTCCACGTGTAACAGCGGAAACGGAAACTTTCCCGGACGGAACGCTTTTTCTGCCAAACGCAGAAGGCAGATCGAATCCTTGCCACCAGAAAAAAGCAAGGCTGGATTTGCACACTGCCCGGCGACCTCGCGCATTATGTGTATTGACTCCGACTCAAGCCAGTCGAGATGCGAAAGCGTGCGTCGCCCTCGTTGCCGGTTTTGTACCAAGGCGTTCATCCCCTATCTCCAACAGTTACTCTCTGCAAACGGCCGTCGATCATGTGCAGGCCGCACTCTTTGGCTTCCGCATTTTCCCACCACCAGCGACCGGCGCGAATATCCTCGCCTGGCTGAATGGCTCGCGTACATGGCGCACAGCCAATGCTGGGAAAACCCCTGTCGTGTAGCGCGTTGTACGGGACAGAATTCTCCCGAAGGTAGGTCCAGACGTCAGATTCGCTCCAGTCGAAGAGAGGGTTTACTTTTTGCAGGCCGTGAGCATGATCGACGGTGCTAAGCGAGATCGCCTCGCGAGATGTCGATTGATTTGCTCGCAGACCTGTGATCCAGGCGCCTTTGCCGCTAAGGGCACGACCGAGCGGCTCAACTTTACGCGCGTGGCAACAGGCCTTTCGAGCTTCGACCGACTCAAAAAATCCGTTAATACCGAAGCTTTTCACCATACGTTCCACCGAGCCGCTTTCAGGAGCATAAACAGAACAGCTGCGCCCGTAATGGCGAATTGTTTCCGACATCAGTGAATACGTTTCTTCAGGTAGTCGGCCGGTGTCCAGGGAAAAAATCTCGATGTCGATAAGGTTTCGATAGATAAGATCCATCAGCACCATATCTTCCGCGCCTAGACTGCTGGCAAAGGTGACGGGAGCGAATTTGCTTACGGTTGCCTGCAAGACGGCGACAACGGCGTTAACTTTGTCATTCAGACTCCCTTGCGACGAATGAGGCATTGGAGTCTCTATGGTGTGTGCGGTTAGGGATCGCATGTATGCGCTATCACGCGGTGCGCCGCCGGAAAAGCGGCAGAGACTGATCCGTTGCCGTTTGATAGGTCTCTGGAAAGTCGTCAAACCCTCGAAGTGCATCTATCGCATTGCGCTCTTTGGGAATTAAAAAGGAATCAAAACCCACGCGAGAAAGGTTAAACAGCTGATCGCGACCAATATCGCCAAAGGCCCTCAACTCCCCTTTAAATCCGAGGCGCTGCCGTATCAGCGTGGCAGTTGAATAGCCGCGGCCATCGGTGAATTTTGGAAAGCAAATACCAATTACATCAAAAAGATCGATATCTGCCGCCAGATCAGTCGGCTCATCAGTCGGTCCCAGCCAAACACCTAGTGGGCAAACGTGCTTGGCGTGCCGAGCTAGCAGTTCATGCTTGCGTGCCTTCCAGACAGCCAAGGGAAACATCGTAAAAGTCGGCGCTGGCGGAACGGCGACACTCTCGGGCGTGTCACCCTCCGCCAATTCAAATACCATCCATTCGTTGCGAAGCAGTTGGCGTCCGCGAATGAGCCTCATGTCGTTCAATTCAGACATTCGCCAGATCCCTTTCACGTCGATGGGCGGCGGCGTCGGCATAAACGCGGTCGCGAAATGGCTGCAGGCCGATACGTTGCAATGTATCAACAAATCGTTCGTCTTCGTAGCGATTGGAAAGATACGTTTCGATCAATTGTTCGATCACGTCCGGCACGTCACGGGCAGCGAATGAGCGACCGATGACATCCCCGATATGGGCTTGATTTCCTTGTCGGCCGCCGATTGTGATTTGGTACCATTCTTCGCCATTTTTATCGACGCCAAGAATGCCGATGCCGGCAAGATGGTGGTGGCCGCAGGAATTCATGCATCCGGAAATATTCAGACTTAGTTCCCCGATGTCGTGCAAGTAATCCAGTTCGTTAAATCGATCCTGTATTGCCGCTGCAATGGGTAGTGACTTGGCATTGGCCAGCGAGCAGAAATCCCCGCCGGGACAAACAATCATGTCGGTGAGCAGGCCGACTGTCGGGCTCGCGAGCCCAATGGCGCGAGCTTCTTGCCAAAGATCAAACAGATCGCTTTGACGTACATCCGCCAGTACCAGATTCTGTTCGTGCGACACGCGCAATTCGCCAAAACTGTATCGATCCGCCAGGTCCGCCGCAGATTCCATCTGGCCGTCGGTTGCATCGCCAGGCGCGCGACCGGGTGCCTTCAGCGACAAAGTGGCCGCAGCGTAACCGGAAACACGATGCGGGTGGACATTGCGCTCGACCCAGCGGGAAAAGGCGCGATTCCGACCAAGCTCGGCAAGATGTCCGGCGTTGGTCGCTGGCAAATCGGCATAGTCAGGCGCTGAGAAATATTTGCTGACGCGATCAACTTCTGTTTGTGTCAGCGTGGAATTTCCGTCTTTAAGATTAGCCCATTCAGCGTCGACTTGGCGAGTGAATTCCTCGGTTCCCAGGGCCTTGACCAGAATCTTGATTCGCGCTTTGTACATATTGTCGCGACGTCCGTAGCGGTTGTAGACGCGGAGAATCGCTTCGCAATACGTCAATATATGTTGCCAGGGCAGGAAGTCTCTTAGTTTCTTTCCAATAAGAGGAGTACGTCCAAGGCCGCCGCCGGCATAGACGGTGAATCCAGTTTCGCCCAGATCATTGACAAGAAGTTGCAAGCCGATGTCGTGCACCAGGATAGCCGCTCGATCCTGCGTGCTGCCACAAATAGCAATTTTGAACTTGCGCGGCAGGTAAGCAAACTCCGGGTGAAACGTCGACCACTGCCGCAGAATTTCCGCCCAAGGTCGCGGATCGACGATTTCATCCGCCGCCATGCCGGCAAAGTGATCCGTCGTGATATTACGGATACAGTTGCCGGAGGTCTGGATCGCATGCATTTCGACCTCGGCCAGATCAGCAAGAATATCGGGCGCAGATTCGAGCGCCGGCCAGTTCAGCTGCAGATTTTGTCGCGTTGTGAAATGTCCATAGCCGCGGTCATAGGTGCGTACGATCTGAGCCAGTCGGCGCATCTGGGTGCTGGACACCATGCCATAAGGAATCGCAATGCGCAACATCGGTGCATGGCGCTGGATATACAAGCCATTTTGCAGGCGCAATGGGCGGAACTCGTCGTCGCTCAATTCACCCATTTGGTGCCTCCGCGATTGATCGCGAAATTGCGCCACGCGGGCCCTGACTATTGCGTGATCATGACTATCGTAGTGATACATTGAGTTCCTTGCGCAATTCAGGAGAAGATGAGTTTGCCGCCAACCAAGACGAGCACTGCGGCCAGCAAAGAGCGCAGTCCGGCTTCTGGAACGCGCGATGTCATATAGCTGCCCAACACAATGCCCGGTAGCGACCCGATCAAAAGGTTCAATAGAAGTGGAATATCCACGGTTCCCAGATACCAATGACCCATGCCGGCGACCAAGGTCAGGGGTACTGCATGGGCAATGTCGGAACCAACCACCCGGCGCATGGTCAGTTGTGGATAGAGAAAAATAAGCACCGTGACCCCAAGAGCTCCGGCTCCGACCGAGGTGATTGACACCATCACGCCCAGAATCGCGCCAAAAAGTACCGTATAACGCGCTGTCTCTTGAGGGGTGCGCACATTGCCGACGCGGCGTTGAGCAAAAGTCAGCAGGCGTTTGCGGAAAAATATCGAGCCAGCGGTGAGCAGAAGTGCAACACCCAGCGCTCCGGTGATTAAATGTGACGTGTCGTGCTTGTCCATTCCGATCAGCGACAAGCAATAAAGTGTAACGGCGGTTGCAGGCACGCTTCCACAGGCAAGGCGGCCGGTGATGCGCCAGTCAATGTTGTCATGCTTATGGTGAACCCAACTGCCGCCGGCTTTGGTGATCGCGGCGTACAGCAAATCCGTGCCCACTGCCGTCGCAGGGCGGATGCCAAACAGCATGACTAGCAGTGGCGTCATCAATGAGCCGCCGCCGACGCCGGTCAGGCCGACGAGCACGCCGACGACGAAGCCGGAAAGCGACAGAGCAGGGGTAAAGGTGAATTCCATGGTGCGACGCATCATAGCGGACCCGTATAGTCCTGAAAAATACTTTTAAAGTATTTAATTAGAACTTTTAAGCATATAATCACTTTATGAAACTACAGCAGCTTAGGTTTCTGACCGAGGTCGATTCTCAAGCTTTGAGCGTAACCGATGCTGCGAAAGCGTTATTCACGGCGCAGCCGGGAGTCTCCAAGCAGATCCGCATGCTTGAGGACGAACTGGGAATCGTCGTATTCGAGCGTCACGGCAAGCGATTGACGGGCGTTACTGCGGCGGGACAGTTGGTGCTGGAAGCCGCGCGCCGCATCTTGCGTGAGGTAGACAACCTCAAGCGTATAGGCGCCGATTACGCTTGCGAGGCGGATGGGCTTCTAACCATCGCAACCACGCACACGCAGGCACGTTACGCGTTGCCCCAAGCTGTTCAACGATTCATGAAAATGCGGCCCGGCATTCGGCTGCACGTTCAGCAAGGAAGTCCTACGCAGGTGGTGCAATGGCTCCTCGATGGCACGGCCGATCTTGGTATAGCAACCGAAGCCTTGGCCACCCGATCGGAACTTCACGCCCTCCCGTGTTATCAGTGGTCACATTTGGTGGTGATGCCGAAGGGACACCCTCTGTCGGGAGTGGGGCGACTCAGCCTTCAGGATTTGGCCGCTTATCCGTTAGTGACGTACGATGCTGCGATTGCCGGGCGTTCTCACCTGGATCGTGCCTTCGAGCGGCTCGGGGTGAAGCCCAACATCGTGCTGACGGCCATTGATTCGGACGTGATTAAGACCTATGTGGAACTCGGTCTTGGCGTCGGTATTATTGCTGAAATGGCATTTGATCCACAGCGCGACTCCGCCCTGGAGTCCTTATCGGCGGGACACTTGTTTGAAGTAAACATAACGCGCGTAGGATTTCGCAGGGACGTCTGGTTGCGCGGTTTCGACTATGAATTCCTTGAATTACTATCGCCCAGTCTGACCCGTCGGGTGATTGAAGCAACATTAGCGGGTGCGGGCGAAGACTCTGGTCTGTAGGCTTGAATCAATGCGGTCCAAAAGGTGCGCCTAAATTAAGGTGCGTTAAGGTGCGCCTGAATTAGAGCGAAACGCCTAAGCAAGCACCGTCGAGATCCATACAATGAAGTTTGTCTCCTCCTCCGGTCCGATGGACCGGATTCAACCCGGCGCTTCGGTGCCGGGTTTTTTTTGCCAAAATTCAGTGTGACAGAATTTTTGACAGGAATTGCTGCGCGCGTTCTGACCGCGGTGTGCCAAAGAAGTCGTCCTTGCTCGCATCCTCGACGATATGACCCTGGTCCATAAAAATCACACGATGGGCGACCTTTCGAGCAAAGCCCATTTCGTGTGTGACGCACATCATGGTCATGCCCTCTCGAGCAAGTTCGACCATGACGTCGAGGACTTCATTGACCATTTCAGGATCGAGTGCCGAGGTTGGTTCATCAAAAAGCATGCAGATCGGATTCATCGACAGCGCTCGCGCAATGGCGACGCGCTGCTGTTGTCCGCCTGAAAGTTGGCCGGGGAACTTTAGTGCCTGCGCTTTCAGGCCGACCCGATCCAATAGCTTCAATCCAATTGCCACCGCTTCTTCTTTTGACCGCTTGAGCACCTTAATCTGACCGATCGTCAGGTTTTCCGTGATGCTCATGTGCGGGAAAAGTTCGAAATTTTGAAACACCATGCCGACGCGCGCACGTAACTTTGGCAAATCTGTCTTTGCATCTCCGACCGAAATCCCATCCACGCTGATGGTGCCCGACTGGAAGGGCTCGAGGCCATTGACACATTTGATAAGCGTTGACTTGCCCGACCCCGAAGGACCGCAGACGACAATGACTTCGCCTTTTGACACGCTGGTGCTGCAGTCGGTCAAGACCTGGAACTGGCCATAGTGCTTATTTACATTGCGCATTTCTATCATGGAAAAGACCCTGTACTGAAACCCTAACGAATGATCGCCACCCGCTGCTGCAGGCGCTTGACGGTTTGCGATAGGGCGAAGCAGATGATGAAATAGATCAAGGCAACAAAGATATACATTTCAATCGGCCGATTGTAATTCTTGCCGGCGATTTCGGCAGCCTTGAGCAAATCCTTGGCGCCGATAGCGTAGACAAGAGAGGTATCCTGAAAGAGCACAATAGTCTGTGTGAGCAGAATCGGAAGCATGTTGCGGAAAGCTTGTGGCAGAACCACAAAACGCATGGTCTGGCCGTAGGTGAAACCAACCGCCTGACCGGCAAAAACCTGTCCGCGCGAGACGCTCTGGATCCCGGCGCGCATGATCTCGCTGTAATACGCGGCCTCAAAAGCCATGAACGTCACGATGGCCGAATTTTCGGCACCTAACGGCTTGCCGGTTAGCAGAGGAATGATCAAGAAAAACCAAAGAATGACCATCACCAGCGGAATGGAACGCATCAGATTGACATAAGCCGCCGCTGCCATCGAGAGCGGACCGATGGAAGAAAGCCTAGCCAGCGCTAGCAGTGTGCCGATGAAAATGCCTCCGCTCATGGCAATAAAAGTGAGCTTCAGGGTGAATTGCAGACCTGTCCACAGAAAGGGAAGGCTCTCGCCAAGCACGCTGAAATCAAAATTGGATAACATGGACATACGCAAGTCCGCCTAGTGGGCACCAGCGATAAAGCCGGGCACCCGACTGCGCTTTTCAACAAACGCCATGCCTCGATTGGCGATGAATGCGCAGACAAAATACAGTAGCGTAATGGCGAGATAGGTCTCGATGCCTTGTTCTGACTCTTCCTGCATTTGACGTGACTGAAACGTCAATTCAAATACGCCGATCGCAAATGCAACGGAAGAATTCTTGAAGATGTTCATCAGCTCCGAGGTGAGTGGCGGAATGATGATGCGGAAGGCCATTGGCAAGAGTACGTGGCGGTACGTTTGTGGCAAGGTAAAACCCAGCGCCATGCTGGCGTGAGATTGCCCGCGTGGCAGACTCTGAATGCCGGCGCGAATTTGCTCGGCAATACGTGCCGAGGTGAACAATCCAAGGCACACCGCAGCAGTAACGAACTCCTTTTGCGGCATATCCTGTTTGACCCAAAGCGACCAATCGGCTGGCAAGAGTTCGGGTACGACAAAGAACCACAGAAACAACTGCACCAGCAGGGGAATATTGCGGAAGAGCTCTACCCACGCACTTGCAGCAAAGCTCAACACCCCTTTCGGGAGAGTTCGCGCCGTACCGACAAGTGACCCTAAGATTAAGGCGATCGCCCACGCCGTTAGCGAAACGGCAACCGTCCACCCGAGTCCGGTGAGCAGCCAGTCGAGATAAGTTTCATCACCGCTCTGGGTCAGCTCGAAAAAAATATTCCAGTTCCAGTGGTAGCCCATAGCTTCCGATCAAATTACGCGCCAAAACCAACGGTGGCGGTCGCTTGAAACCTGCGACCGCCACCAGTACGGGTGCTACTTCTTCACGTTGTACTCTTCTGCAGGCTTGTCGTTGGGGCTCTTCAGCACCTCTTTCAGCTTGTCGCTCATGGCAAAGTTCAGGCTGATACCTTTTGGCGGGATCGGGCTCATAAACCATTTTTTGTAGAGCTTATCAATTTCACCTGATTTCGCGAGATCTCTTACCGCTGCATTGACCAAGCCCTGAAATTGTGGATCGTCCTTACGCAGCATGATCGCGATCGGCTCGATATTGAGCGTTTCGCCGACGATGGCATAGTCATTAGGTGTTTTGGAGCTGGCAATCAGACCAGCCAGCAGGTTGTCATCCATGACAAACGCAACCGCACGGTCAGTTTCCAGCATCAGAAAGGAGTCGGCGTGATCCTTACCATAGACCTCCTTGAAGTCGATTCCCTGGCCTTTTTCATGCCCGCGCATCAACTGCACAGATGTCGTGCCGGTGGTCGTCGCAACCGGTTTGCCATTAAGTTGAGACAATCCTGCGATGCCGGACGCTTTTTTCACCGCCATGCGGACGTTGGTGACAAAAGTCGTTGGTGCGAAGGCTACCTGATTCTGTCGGGCGGCATTGTTTGTGGTCGAGCCACATTCGAGGTCGACCGTGCCGTTGGTGACGAGCGGAATCCGGTTTTGTGATGTCACGGCCTGGAACTGGGTCTTAAGCCCTGCCATTTTCAGATTGACCTTGACCGCATCAATGATCCTGTTGCAAATTTCAACGTGGTAGCCCACCGGTTTTTGTTCGTTATCCAGATAGGACAAAGGAATCGACGACTCGCGAATGCCCATCGTGATGACGCCGCTTTCCTTGACTTTTTCCAGTGTGCCGGCCTGAACCAAGCTTGAGCCGCCTATGGCAGCAATACTCGCGGCGACTATAAGAAGACTACGTTTCATTGCGGTTTCTCCTGATCGTTAGACAGCTAATGGACTAAAACACATCCAATTTAGTCCGTTTTCACCACTTCCGTCAATAAACTTGGGACAGCACCGAATCTTCGTTCATCAGTTCGTTTTCGCCTGTCTGTTGTTGTTGCAGTGACCACATGTGTGCGTATAGCCCGTCGAGAGCCAGTAGCTGCGCATGGGAACCACGCTCGACCACGCGCCCGCTGTCCATCACCAGAATTTGGTCCGCGTTCATGATGGTCGATAGCCGGTGCGCGATGATGAGTGTAGTCCGTCCGCGCGCCGCCATGTCCAGTTCGGCCTGAATTGCTTTTTCGGTCTTGGAGTCAAGTGCTGATGTGGCTTCATCAAAGATCAATATAGGTGGATTCTTCAGCAGCGCGCGGGCAATCGCGACACGTTGTTTTTCGCCGCCAGAAAGTTTCAGTCCGCGCTCGCCCACTCGCGTCTGATATTTTTGCGGCAGGCCCTCGATGAAATCGTGAATATGAGCCGCTCGTGCAGCGGCGATGATTTCCACATGACTGGCGGTTGGGCGACCATACTGAATGTTGTAGTAAATGCTGTCGTTGAACAGTACCGTGTCTTGCGGCACGATACCGATGGCCGCACGCAGACTGGTTTGCGTCAACTGCCGCAGGTCGGAGCCGTTGATCAAAATACCGCCACTACCTGCGTCGTAGAAACGATAGAGCAAGCGCGCAAGTGTCGACTTGCCCGAGCCGCTTTGACCGACAACAGCCACCGTCCCGCCAGCGCCGACTTTTAGATCGACGCCAAACAATATCTGACGATCCGGTTCATAGGAAAAATTCACGGCGTCGAATTCAATGCTGCATGGTCCCGGCGCAAGTGTTCGCGCATCGGGCGCGTCCTGTACTTCGCGATTCTGCGATAACAGCGAGAACATCTTTTCGATGTCGGTCAGCGATTGACGTATCTCACGATATAGCACGCCCAAGTGATTCAGCGGCATATAAAGCTGGATCAGGAAAGCATTGACCAGAACGATATCGCCAACCGTCATTTGCCCGGAAACCACTCCAACCGTCGCGCGCCACATCATCAGCGACACCCCGGCGGCAATGATCATTGACTGCCCGAGATTGAGATAAGACAGCGAAATCTGGCTCTTGATCTGAGCGCCCTCCCAGCGCAACAATTGTTCGTCGTAGCGTGCCTTTTCCCAAGCCTCGTTATTAAAATATTTGACCGTTTCGTAGTTGATCAGACTGTCGATGGCGCGCACATTAGCCGCCGAATCGAGCTCATTCACCTCGCGGCGCAGCACAGTACGCCAGTTGCTCAGGATGATCGTATAGCTGACGTAAATGGTTAGCGTACCGAATGTGATCAATGTGAAGCTCAGGTCATAGCGGTAGCCAAGAATCCCCAGCACCAGAGCGATCTCTACCAAGGTCGGCAGAATTGAATACAGCGTGTAGCTGATCAGCGAGCCGATCGAGCGTGTGCCGCGTTCGATGTCGCGCGTCAGTCCGCCGGTCTGGCGTTCCAAATGGAAACGAAGCGAAAGCGCATGCAGGTGATCGAATACCTGCAGGGCAATCGTGCGCACCGCGCGCTGCGTCACGCGCGCAAACAAGATCTCGCGTAACTCGGTAAACATCGATGTCGAAAAACGCAACGCGCCGTATGCCGCCAACAGTCCGACCGGCACCAGCAACAGCGCCTGCTCCTGCGGTACCGTGAGTGTGTCAATAATATCCTTGAACACCAGCGGTACGGCGACGTTCGTGAGCTTGGCGACGAGCAGGCAACTTAGGGCAAAAAGTACCCGACCTTTCCAAGCCCAGAGATAAGGGAACAGGGTTTTTACCGTTGCCCAGTCGTGACGGTGGCCGCTGGCGCTATTGGGTGGAATCAGCGGCGGAGAAACAGAGATTGCAGTGGAGCTGGAATTTGGACGCATGGTGCGATGATATCAGTCAAGGAATCTTGAATATCGCGTGCCGTCCCGCCAGCGCCAGCGCGGTGCTTGCTTTGCACTACCTGCGGGGCGCCTTCGGGAACTTTTTTGCATGGGCAGTATCGCAAAGTCGGCCAGCACGCGACCGATGCCACCAGTGGCTAGAATAGACATCATGGCCGTAATGCGCGAGGCAAAATCGTCGTTGTCGATCCGGCGGCATGCGCGCCAGCGTGATCGCTACATGGCCTTAACCCGTACCCATTACCCCTTACCTTATGATTCGACTGATTGTCTTTAGCATTACCGTGTGCCTGTTGGCTGGCCGAGCGTTCGCGGGCGATATCGTGATGTACGCCTTTGGCGATACCGGTGATTGCGACGTAGTCGGCACCGCGCGTGTGGCGGCTGCGCTCAAGGCTCGACCCGATAGTGCGAACGCGCTGATTCTTGAGTTGGGTGATCTGGCTTACCCGACGGCGACTTCGGAGCGTTTGCAGGAGTGTCATGAGCCCTATTTTGCCCAGTTCAAGTCTCGCCTCGCTGTGCCGGGCAACCATGATTGGCGTGATCCGCAGGCGAAGGGTTTTTTCTCGCTGTTTCCGCAAGCGGTTCCACGTTATGTTGATTTGGGAGGTCTCTGGCGAATCTTCTTGCTAGACAGCAATCTGCGCGATGAGGCCTGGTCCAAGCAACTGAGGTGGGTTGACCAGGCCACGCGGGACTCGGGCGGAAAATGCGTGATCGCCGCCTGGCATCATCCGCGCTGGTCCTCCGGTGCGCGCGGCGACAACGACCTTACGGACTCCTTGTGGCAGAAAATTGCCGGCGTCGCCAGTTTTACCTTGCACGCGCATGATCATCATTTCGAGACCTTGGCGCCGATAAACGCGGCTGGTAATTTGGTTGCCCGCGGTACCGCGTCGTTTATTGTTGGCACCGGAGGCGCCAGTCTCTACCCGGTCACCGAAGTGCGCCGCGGCACCCGGGCGATTGCCGGTCAGTGGGGTTTCCTCCGTGTCCAGTTTGGCGAACAGAGCTATCAGTGGCAAATGGTCAATACCGAAGGGAAGGTACTCGACCAGGGGCGTGGTGTCTGTCTTCCAGTGGCGGGCGAGTTGGCATTGAAATAAGGGTGGCCTGTCGCCTTTCGCGAGCTGAGTGTCCTTCAACGAGACCCGTTGGTCCCGCCCTCTATACTGGCTCCACATTGACGACGACCGGAGATTGATTCAGATGAGCACCACATTGGAAGGATTGCCGGAACAACAACCCGTTCTGCGTGTAGTACCGATGCCATGCGACGTGAACGCTGCGGGCGATATTTTTGGTGGATGGGTCATGGCGCAAGTGGACATCGCCGGATCCATACCGGCCCTGCGTCGTGCCCGCGGGCGTGTTGCGACCGTGGCGGTCAATTCTTTTCACTTCAAGCAGGCTATTTCGGTAGGTGATCTGGTCAGTTTCTACGCTGACGTGATTGACACAGGCAACACGTCGATTACGGTCGGTGTGCAGGTGTTCGCCGTCCGCAACCCTGCAGCGCCCGTGGTGGTAAAGGTCACCGAAGCCACGTTGACTTACGTTTGCCTCAACTCGGATGGCAGCAAAAGGTCGGTGCCGCCGGAACAACAATGACTGGCGAGCGTCTTGGTGAACTGTTGGGCTGGCTAAATCAAGCGTGGGGTGGTTGCATGTTGAAGTGCTCGTTGCTAATTTCCGCAACCCTCCTGGCTGTGTCCGGTTGCGGGCAAAAACAATCTGCACCGTCTGAATTTCCAGCCCCGGAAGTGGACGTCATCACCACAGAAACACTTCGCACGACCATCAGTCAAGACCAGCCCGGCCGCCTTGTGGCGATTCGTTCGGCGCAAGTACGTGCGCGCGTCGAGGGTGTGCTTGAAAAACAGTTGTTTACAGAAGGCACCGAGGTGCGTGCGGGTACGCCCCTGTATCAAATTGATTCGCGAACCTTTCAAGCCAACGCGATGGCTGCAGAAGCAGTGGTTGCCAGCGCACGAGCTGTACTGGACCGGTACACACCGTTGCTGGCGATACGAGCAGTGAGCCAGCAGGAGTTCGACACCGCCAGCGCACAACTTAAACAGGCGGAGGCCACACTGATGCGCGCCCGCTATGACCTGGAAAATGCGAGACCGGTCGCGCCCATTTCCGGCCGTATTGGCCGATCTCTTGTCACCGAAGGATCCCTGACTGGCAAGGACGCAGCGACACATCTGGTCACTATCGAACAACTGGATCCGATCCGCGTCGATTTTGTCCGCTACTACTCGGATGTGCTTCGTTTGCAGCAAGCGCTGAAGGCGGATAAAACCGGCACGCTCAAGCGGGCGGATGCCGCCACGGTAGAACTGATTCAGGAAGACGGGTCGGTGTATCCCGAGAAGGGCGTGTTGCGTTTTTCCGATATGGCGGTGGATCCATCATCGGGTTCGGTTTTGTTGCGCGCGGAATTTCCCAATCCGCGTCGTGAATTGCTGCCGGGAACATTTGTCGGCATCCGGTTCCCGTACGCGCTGCTTGAAGCCGCTATTCGGGTGCCACAGCGGGCCGTGACCGCTGGCACTCAGGGGCAGTCCGTCATGGTGGTCGATGCGAGCGGAGCGGCACAATTACGTCCGGTAAAAACGGGAGGCATGTCGGGCACGGACTTCATCGTCACGGAAGGACTGAACACCGGTGAACAAGTGATCGTCAATGGTTTGCAGAAGGTCCGTCCGGGCAATATCGTGAAGCCGGTTCCGTGGCAGACAGCGGCACCGCTGCTGCCGCCCGCGCCACCCGTGCCGCCTGTGTCGAAGTAAGCGCCGCTCGCCGCCAATGTTCGCACGCTTTTTTATCGACCGGCCGATTTTTGCCTGGGTCATTGCCTTGATCATCCTGCTCGGCGGGG
>CAZAGR010000028.1:0-13760 GCA_964484585.1 uncultured Propionivibrio sp.
GGCCGCCGCCAAAGCGGGATTGCAGTCCGGGGATTTGATCACAGGCATTAATGGGCAGCCGATCGCCGAGTGGTCACAGTTCGCTGCAATCGCGCGCTCTTCACCCGGAATCAATCTGCTGATGGATGTGCAACGCGGCGACGTCGTGCTGCAAATCTCTGCTGTGCCGGATTCAATTCGGCAGGGCGAGCAAACTATCGGCCGTCTGGGTGTGGTTGTGTTTGATGACGAAAGCACTCACGCGGGGCGCTTTTTGACGGTGAGCTATGGACCGGTAGATGCACTGGTGCGGGCGGCAAGCAAGACGTGGGACACATCGGTTCTGACCTTGCGCATGATGGGTCGTATGGTGTTGGGCGAGCTTTCGTGGAAGAACATCTCCGGTCCGGTGACAATAGCCGATTACGCGGGAAAATCCGCCAGCTTGGGTATTCCTTACTATTTGGGTTTTTTGGCGCTGATCAGTATCAGCCTCGGTGTTCTCAATCTGTTACCAATTCCAGTCTTGGATGGCGGCCATTTGCTGTATTATTTTGCCGAATTCATAAAGGGCGGGCCGCTCTCGGAGCGTGTCATGGAATACGGGCAGCAGATTGGTTTGGTGTTTCTAGGGCTGCTTATGAGTTTCGCTTTTTATAACGACATTAATCGTTTAATTTCCGGCTGAAATAATGAAAAAAACGCTTCTGGGTACTGCGTTGACAAACTCGCGTTGCCCCAAACGACGTACCCGCATTTCGCTCGCCTTGGCGAGTATGGTTTCGGTGCTTCTTGCGCCGACGGCTTGGGCGATCGATTCCTTCCAGATCAAAGACATTCGGGTCGAGGGCATTCAGCGCACAGAGGCTGGTACTGTGTTTTCCTATTTGCCAGTCAAGGTAGGCGATACCATGACCGACGAAAAGGCCTCGCAAGCCATCAAGGCCTTGTTTGCCACCGGATTTTTCAAGGACGTCCGACTCGAAGTCGAAGGTCAGGTGTTGGTTGTTGTGCTCGATGAACGTCCGGCCATCGCCTCGCTCAAGTTTGAGGGGCTGAAAGCATTCAAATCGGAAGATCTGAGCAAGGGTCTCAAGGAAGTCGGTCTGGCCGAGTCGCGAATATTTGACCGCGCAATGGTTGAGCGTGCTGAGCAGGAGTTGAAACGTCAATACTTGAGTCAGGGCTACTACGCGGTTGAGTTGAAAACGACGGTGACGCCGCTTGAGCGCAATCGTGTCGGCATCAGTTTTTCGGTAGTCGAAGGCGATATTGCCAGAATCAAGCAAATCAACGTCATTGGCAATCGGGCGTATTCCGAATCTGACCTGCTGGACCTTTTCGCTTTGCGTACACCTGGTTGGCTGACCTGGTACACCGGCAACGACAAGTATTCCAAGCAGAAATTATCCGGTGATCTGGATAAGCTTCGCTCACATTATCTTGATCGCGGCTATCTGGAGTTCAACATTGAGTCGACCCAGGTATCTATCTCGCAGGATAAGCAGGATATTTACATCACCATCAATCTCAGTGAGGGCGAGCAATATACGGTATCGTCGGTGAAGCTTGCGGGAGAACTGTTGCTGCCTGAGGCAGTATTGACGCCGCTGGTAAAGATCAAGCCGGGTGAGATTTTCTCGCGCGAGAGCATGACCGAAAGCACCAAGGCGATCAGTGATCGTCTGGGCAACGAAGGTTATGCATTTGCGAACGTCAATGCAGCTCCTGAGCTTGACAAGGAAAAGAGACAGGTTGCGTTCACTATCATGCTTGATCCGGGACGTCGGGTCTATGTGCGACGGATCAATATTGGGGGAAATACCAAAACCCGCGACGAGGTGGTTCGTCGCGAGGTCCGCCAGCTCGAATCGAGTTGGTACGATGGCACACGAATCAACAAATCCAAGGAACGGATCGATCGGCTCGGTTATTTTGAAGAGACGAATGTGGAAACTCCGGCAGTCGCCGGCACTACGGATCAGGTCGATGTGGATATCAAGGTCAAAGAAAAGGCGACCGGTAACCTATTGCTTGGTGCCGGCTTTTCAAGCTCGGAGGGTTTGGTGTTTTCCGGGTCGGTCAATCAGCAAAACTTGTTCGGCAGCGGTAAAACTCTTGGCTTCCAGATCAGCACCAGCAAGGCCAACACGATTTATTCGTTGTCGCACACCGACCCCTATTGGACGGTCGATGGCGTGAGCCGCGGATTCGACGTTTACACCCGAAAAACCGATACCAGCTCGCTGACCAATACGGCGACTTACGGTTCGGAGTCCGTTGGCGGCGGCGTTCGATTTGGTTTTCCAATTGCCGATGATGAAGGTCTGTACACGGGATTCTCGCTCGACCAGACCAAGCTGCAGCTCACCATTTATAGTCCATTGCGCTATGTTGACTATGTCAACAAATTTGGCTCGGACAGCATGACCTATATGTCGACCATTGGGTGGACGCATGATGATCGTGACAGTCTGACGTATCCGACGCGGGGCACATTGCAACGCGCGGTACTGGAACTGTCCCTGCCCGGCAGCACAGCCACCTACGCTCGGACGACCTATCAATATCAGCATTTCTTTCCGTTGGCCAAGAACTGGTCGCTGATGCTGAATGGGGAGCTTGGCGCGGCCAAGGGGTATGGTGGTAAAGATTTGCCCTTTTTCAAGAATTTCTATGCCGGAGGTATTGGCTCGGTACGTGGGTTTGATTCAGGTTCGCTTGGCCCGCGCGATGCCACCACTAACGAATTTTTGGGCGGAAATTATCGCATCGTTGGAAATGCGGAATTATTCATTCCGACCCCAGGAGCCGGGCTGGACAAGTCATTTCGGATCTCGGCGTTTGTCGATGCAGGTAACGTTTACGGCTATGGTGAGAAAGTGCAGCTTGGAAGTTTACGCTACAGTACGGGCATTGCGCTGGGGTGGAACTCTCCAATGGGTCCGTTGAAGTTCGCATTGTCGAAACCGCTGAATTCAAAATCAACCGATAAATTGCAACGCTTTCAATTTCAACTTGGTTCGGTGTTCTAATTTGCGTATCACCTGAATTGGCAGGCAATCTATGGTCAAGAATTCTTTTTATTCGTTTTTGGTGTTGTCTCTGGTCACTGTCGCGGGACAGGCATCTGCTGAGTCTAGAATTGGCTTTGTAAATAGCCAGCGCGTGATGAATGAAGCGCCACAGGCCGCAAAGGCCAAGAAAAAAATAGAAAAGGACTTTGAAAAGCGAGATCAGGATTTGCAAAAAATCGCCAAGCAGTTGAAGGATATGCAGGAGGCTCTGGAGAAAAATACGGTCACTATGGCCGAACCTGAGCGCCGCACCAAGGAGCGCGAGTTTGCCGATCTAAATCGCGATTTTCAGCGCCGCCAGCGCGAATTTCGCGAAGACCTGAGCCAGCGGCAGAATGAAGAGACTGCCGCCATATTTGATCGCGTCAATAAAGTCATCAAGCAAATCGCAGATGCTGAAAAATACGACATAATTTTTCAGGAAGCGGTTTATGCGAGTCCGCGCATCGATATCACCGACAAAGTGATCAAGGCGCTTAACGAGGCAGCGGTTAAGTAGGCGGATCATCCATGTCGGTGCGACTGGATGAAATTGTCGCCCGTTTTGGCGGTGAAATAGTCGGCGCTGGCGACGCGGCGATCTCGCGAATCGCGCCTCTGGACCTTGCAGGGGAGGGCGATCTGACCTTTCTATCCAATCCGAAGTATCGTGGTCGATTGGCCGATACCCGCGCTGCGGCGGTCATAATGGCATCACCGGCCGATGGCTGTCCGGTTTCAGCAATCCTGGTCGCGCAGCCCTATTTGTATTTTGCCCGCGTAGCGCAATGGCTGAATCCGCCCCCGGTGGTGACGCCGGGTTGTCACTCGAGTGCGGTGATTGAGGGATCCGTTGATTCAACCGCCAGCGTCGGACCGAATGCTTGGATTGGGCCCGGAGCGCAGATTGGCCCCGGAGTGGTTATTGGGGCTAACTGCAGCGTCGACGCGGGTTCTACCGTCGGCGAGGGTACGCGACTATCACCTAACGTCAGCATTGCCGCGAATTGTCAAATTGGAGCGCGTTGTATTCTGCATTCGAGTTCGGTGATTGGTTCCGATGGTTTCGGATTTGCCCGCGAGAACGACGGTCGTTGGGTAAAAATTCCTCAGGTTGGGCGGGTGGTGATTGGTGATGATGTTGAAATCGGTGCCGGTACGACAATCGACCGCGGTGCTTTGACGGACACCGTGATCGAGGATGGCGTCAAACTGGACAACCAGATACAGATCGCGCACAACGTCCGCATCGGCGCGCATACGGCCATGGCCGGATGCGTTGGCGTCGCGGGAAGCGCCATCATAGGCAAACGCTGTACTTTTGGCGGTGCAGCCATGATTCTCGGTCATCTCACCATCGCCGACGATGTCAATATATCGTCTGGCACGCTGGTCGGGAAGTCGATTAGCTCGCCCGGAACCTACAGCGGAGCGGTTCCCTTTCTCGAGCACGGACAATGGCTGAAGAATTTTTCACGCCTGCGACATCTCGATGCTATGGCCGATAAAATTCGCGCCTTGGAACAACGGCTTGCCGACATGGAGAAGAAACAATGAGCGAAGTGACGCAAGCGCAGGCAGATGAAGGTATGGCAGTCAATGATTCCGGCGCCATGGACATCCGCGGCATTCTTGATTACCTGCCGCATCGGTATCCCATGCTGCTGATCGACCGTGTGCGCGAGATCGTGGTGGGCGAACGAATTACGGCGCTGAAAAATGTCAGTATCAACGAGCCTTTTTTCCCCGGGCATTATCCACATCACCCGGTGATGCCCGGCGTCTTGATTATTGAGGCGATGGCTCAGGCGGCAGCCTTGCTGTCATTCAAGACACTGGGAGGGACACCCGAAGATAAGGCTAAATCGGTGTATTACTTTGTCGGAATCGATGGCGCCCGTTTCAAGCGGCCGGTCAGCCCCGGCGACCAACTTGTGATTGATGTAAAGATTATTGGTAATAAGCGCGGCTTGTGGAAGTTTTCCGCCGAGGCACGTGTCGATGGAGTGCTTGCCGCCGAAGCGGAACTGATGTGTACTTTGCGTCCTGTACCGTGAAAATTCACCCGACCGCAATAATCCATCCGGATGCACGAATTGCCGAGGGCGTCTCAATTGGTGCCTACAGTGTTGTCGGCGGTCATGTCGAGATTGGAGAAGGCACGGAGATCGGCCCCCACGTGGTGGTAGAGGGGCATACTCGCCTGGGTTCCGATAATCGGATTTTTCAATTTTGTTCCATTGGCGCAGCGCCCCAGGACAAGAAGTACGCAGGTGAGCCGACACGGCTTGAAATTGGAAATCGGAATACGCTGCGCGAATTTTGCACGGTAAATTGCGGGACGACTCAGGATCAGGGTGTCACCCAAATCGGTGACGATAACTGGATCATGGCATACGTGCATGTTGCTCATGATTGCGTGCTTGGCAACAACATCATTATGGCCAACAGCACGCAGCTTGCGGGGCATGTCACTGTGGGCGATTGGGTGATACTTGGCGGCATTACCGGCGTGCATCAGTTTGTTCGGATTGGTGCCCATAGCATGACTGCGGTCGGTTCCATGCTGTTGCAAGATCTTCCGCCCTATGTAATGGCAGCGGGTAACCCTGCGGAGCCGCGCAGTATCAATGCGGAAGGCCTCAAGCGCCGTGGCTTTTCCAGTGAAGCCATTGCTGCTATTCGCCGGAGTTTCAAGGCTCTCTATCGCAATGGGATGTTGCTTGAGCAGGCACGGCAAGCGATCGAGGCGGAGGCGACGAGCGTTCCTGAATTGGCACTGCTGGCAAGTTTCCTGCAGCAACCTGGCCGCGGAATTATTCGTTGATGAGTCAAGCAAACCCCCGTATTGCCATGGTCGCTGGCGAGGCATCGGGTGACCAACTTGCCGCGCATCTGATCAGCGCGCTCAAGACACATCGCCCCGAGCTCAGCTTTTATGGCATTGGCGGCCCAAAAATGCAGCGCGAGGGCTTTGACGCTTTGTGGCCCGCAGAAAAACTTTCGGTGAGGGGCTATGCCGAGGTATTGCGGCACTATCGAGAGATCAGCGCTATTCGACGCCAGCTATTGAGACGCCTTCTGAAGGATAAGCCCGACGCATTTATTGGCGTCGATGGTTCGGATTTCAACCTCTGGCTGGAGAAGCGCCTTAAGCGCGCGGGCATTCCGGTCATCCATTTCGTCAGTCCGTCGATTTGGGCATGGCGACGAAGCCGTTTGAAGAAGATCGTTCAATCGGTCGATCATATTCTTGCCTTGTATCCCTTCGAGCCCGAGCTGTATATCGGCACACCCGTGAAGTGCAGTTTTGTAGGTCACCCGATGGCCGATGTGATCCCTTTGGGCATTCGGCAACGCGACGTGCGCGAATCCCTTGGCGTCGCGCTCGACCGGCCGGTTGTAGCCTTGCTACCTGGAAGCCGGCAATCTGAGCTGCAGTACATGGCAGAGACGTTCATCGAAACGGCTAAGTTGCTGCTACAGCGTTTTCCCACGTTGCAGTTTCTGGTTCCTTTGATTTCGCGTGAAACACGCCTGCAATTCGAAACGGCTTTATGGAAACTCAAAGCGGATGAGTTGCCCATTACGCTGATGTTCGGTCATGCGACCGAAGCCATTGGCGCCAGCGATGCAGTGCTGGTGGCCAGCGGCACGGCCACCCTGGAGACTGCGCTTGTGGGGCGGCCGATGGTGATTGCCTACAAAATGTCGCCATGGACATGGCGAATCATGCGCGGCATGGGCTATTTGCCCTGGGTTGGTTTGCCCAATATCTTGGCGCGACGCTATGTGGTGCCGGAATTTCTCCAGGATGATGCGACGCCAGAGAATCTCGCTCAGGCTCTCGGCAATATCCTGGTCGACAGGCAGGTCCGTGGCGCGGTAGAGCATGTGTTTGCCGGCATTCACCGGATGTTGCGCCAGGATACCGCTCAACGCGCCGCCGAGGCCGTGCTGCCCTATCTCGAAACGGCGTGATCTTGAAGTGAATGAACTGATCTGCGGCGTAGACGAAGCCGGGCGTGGTCCGCTGGCCGGGCCGGTCTATGCCGCCGCGGTGATTCTCGATCCAGAACATCCCATTGTCGGGCTGGCCGATTCAAAAAAATTGTCGGAGCGCACCCGTGAGCGGCTTGCGTTGGAGATCCGTGACAAGGCGCTGGCGTTTGGTATTGCGTTCGCATCCGTTGAAGAGATCGATAGCCTGAATATTCTGCAGGCGACCTTGCTTGCCATGCAACGCGCGGTTGCGGCGCTGAGCATCACGCCGACTGAAGCCCTGATCGATGGCAACCGCTGCCCGAAGCTTGCAATGCCCGCCCGCGCGATTGTGCGTGGCGATGCTTCCGTAGCGCAGATTTCCGCCGCGTCGATTCTTGCCAAGACCGCACGGGATGCTGAAATGCGCCGCATCCACCAGACTTTTCCGCACTACGGCCTTGACCGCCATAAAGGCTACGACACCACGGCGCATCGGGCGGCATTGAAGGCGCATGGCCCGGCCGCATTTCATCGTCGCAGTTTCGCGCCGGTGCGTGCGCTACTCGAAAGGCACGCATGAGCCAGGCGGTGATCAGCTCGCGTGACAATCCAAAGATCAAGGCTCTGCGCGCGCTCGCTGAAGATCCGCGCGAACCGCGAAAACAGGGGCGCACTTTGGCAGATGGAATTCATCTGGTCACGACCTGTCTTGATCGCGGAGCGGACGTTCAGTTTCTGCTCGTCAGTGAAAGTGGCTTGGAGCATCCCGAAATCGCGCCCTTGCTCGTTCGTGCCGGAAAAATCGAACATATGGTCGTCCGCGATTCCTTATATCGCGAGATTTCCGGGGTCGCCAGTCCGACCGGAATCGCCGCCGTGATTAATATTCCGCTTGATCCTGGCTACCCGACCGAGGGTGATCTGGTAGTTCTGGAGATGGTGCAGGATTCTGGAAACGTGGGCGCCATTTTGCGAACTGCCGCCGCCGCTGGCGTCTGCAACATCGTTTTGGGACCCGGGTGTGCCGGCGCCTGGACCCCACGCGTACTCCGCGCGGGCCAGGGCGCGCACTTCTCCCTGCGCATCCGCGAGTGCGCGGATTTGAACGCAGTGTTGGCAGTGAACAGCGCAATTACGGTAGCTACGGTGGCACGCGAGGGTACGAGCCTTTACGAACTTGACCTCAAGCCGCCGCTGGCCTGGTTGTTCGGCAATGAGGGCTCCGGTCTGTCGGCGGGTCTTACCGCTGCTGCGCAACAGCGCGTAACGATTCCCCTGGCAACGACGACCGAATCACTGAATGTTGCCGCTGCGGCGGCAGTCTGCCTGTTCGAGGCGTCCCGCCAGCGCCGACTTTTACAAATATGAGCGCTTTTCACGCTCGCACCAAGGGAATTTTGCTCGGCAGCAAGTGGCGACTAAACGTTAGTTTGTGCTGCGGCCGCTAATATATTTTTTGACGATTCGCTGGTAAGTACCGTCCTTGCGCATGGAGTTGAGTGCGTCATCGAAACGATTGCGTAAGGCCTCACTGTGAAAACCTACGTACCAGTCGAGGTTCGCTTTGCCCGGAACGGGCGCCATTGCGAGGTCGCCTTCCTTGGGAATGACCAGACTCGGATCGGAGCGTGCCAGTTCATTCATGTGCCAGACCATCAAATTTTTGTCGATAAGCAGCGCTCGGCAGCGTCCGAGCAAAAACATCTTCACTTGGTCGCGTTGAATTCCAAATTCGTCGTAAGACGCAAAGTGTCGACGTACCTTGGCGAACTCGGGTCCGAGATTCGATTCCGCCATCTGCCACGCGCAAACGGCTCGACCTTTCAGGTCATCCCAGCCATGAAAATCAATATTGTCAGTGACTCGCGTGGCGACTACGTTGCTATAGGTAACAAACGGTGCTGAATAGAATATGTGGTTAGGCTTTTTTTGGATCTCGACGGCAACATCGCTTCGCCCACCGGCGAGATCCGCCTCCATATGATTATTTGTCACAAAGGTGGAGTGGTAGCCTTTGCCCATACGCCGGGCGGCCTCACGAAACAGATCAACGGATATTCCGCTTTCGTCTTGCTCGTTCACGAACGGCGGTCTTGATTTTCCAAATACGACACGTAACTGATCCCCGGTTGAGGCAGCGACAGGCTTTTTCAGACAATCGACTGGACGATTCGTCTTCTTGAAGCGACAATCCAGCTCAATGAACATTCCGCGGGATGTGGCATAGTCCTTCTGGTAGCGTGAAAAAATTTTGTCGATTTCTCCGCTGGCGTAAATGGCAGCGATGCCTCGTTCAAATTGATCCCGCAAGCTTTCGGTTCGAAAGCCAAGCCAGTACTTATTGCTCGTGGGGAAAATTTTGTGATACTCAAAAGCGTCGAGTTCGGCGACGCGATTCAACATTTTTGCCTGCGTTATGAGGCTGAAACGAAATACATCTGGCTGCGAAATAATGGTGTCAACGCGATCTTCCTGCAACATCATTGCGCGAACAGTACTGCTCTCGCCGTAGTTTTTGTTGGCTGCCGCCATGTCGGCATACTCGGGACCGAGGAAGCGGCTCGCGTTTTGAAATGCCAGTACTCTCAAGTTGCCGAGGTCGCGGACGGAGCGCAGTTTTAATGATTTACTTTTTAGCGTGATCGCGCTGTTGTAAAACGTCAAGACAGGCCAGCTCGAAAGCACAATTGATAGCTGGCTGTCAGGTTTTGCATTGGTAATGACATCAATATCCCCGTGCGCATAGTCGCCCCAAGCTCTCGCTCCGGGAAGAAACACAATTTCTGTTTGAACAGCTTGTGTTGCAAATGCAGCGCGAATAATTTCGCTCTGTAATCCAGAGTTGGATTCCGGCAGAGCAAACGGCTTGATCGACTCGGTAATGTGTATTCGCACCGGCAGAATATTGGCGTAACCTGGTTGAAAAAATAACCCAGCCAGCAGGCCAATTGCCAGTCGAAGCGCCGTAGATGCACAATTAGTGAATGATCGAGGCATCATGACTATTCTAACTTCACTTCTTTTGACTGAGGCTATGGGCCTGAAAACGAAGTGGGCGTCATGCAAAAACCTGGAACGGCAGAATGGCATTGACACGTCTGGACGATTTTCCATTCTGGGATTTCCCACCGTTCCGCTCGCGCCGACTTTTATATGGTTCAGGATCACGCTACGCAAGCAACTGCTCTCGCTCGCTCAATAAGCACGGCGGTCAATCCTGACTGTTTGCATCAGCGTCGCAGAAATTTCCTCAATGGACTTGGTCGTCGAGTCAAGCCAGCGCACACCTTCGCGGCGCATCATCTTCTGCGCCTGGTCGATCTCCCAGCGACAGTTCTCGATTGAGGCGTAATGGCTTTCTGGTCGCCGTTCCTGGCGGATGGATGTCAGGCGTTCCGGTGATATGGTGAGACCGAATAGTTTGTGATGATATTTCCGCAGCCCTTCCGGCAACTGGTTGCGTTCGAAGTCCTCGGGAATCAGCGGATAGTTGGCTGCGCGGATGCCGAATTGCACCGCCAGATAGAGGCTGGTTGGTGTCTTTCCACTGCGTGATACGCCGATCAGAATGACATCCGCCTGATCCAGATCGGTATTCGTGACGCCGTCGTCGTGCGCCAGGGTGAAGTTGATGGCGTCGATACGCGCGGCGTATTCGAGGCTGTTGGCACGGCTGTGCGTTCGCCCGACCGTGTGGGTGGATTTCACGCCGAGGGCGCCCTCGAGCGGGGCGATGAAAGCAGCAAAAAAGTCCAGAACCAGGGCATCGGTGCGTCTGAGAAACGCTGCAATTTCAGCGTTCACAAGAGTGGATACCACGATTGGCTGCGTACCGTCCCGTGCGCTTGCTTCGCTGATGCGTTCAGCGCAGTCTTCAGCTTTCTCAATCGAATCGACGAACGGAATGCGAATCTGCCGATATTGCACACCCTCGAATTGGGAAAGCAGGCTGTGTGCGAGGGCTTCTGCAGTAATTCCGGTTCCATCGGAGACGATAAAAACTGTTCGCTTCGGATCGGGATGGACAGGGGGAGGCTGGGGCATGGCATTCTCGATGAATTAATGATTTTCGTGACACGTCGGTATGCCGTCCAAAGGCGATAAACTTGTCGTTTTCTGAACGTATCCTACCGGAAAGGGTTCTCATGACGCGCTACGCGATCGCTTTTGACCACTTGCGCATGACCGATGTTGGCAGTGTGGGCGGCAAGAACGCTTCCTTGGGTGAAATGATCAGCCAACTTGCCGGCTCAAATGTGCGTGTGCCGGGTGGTTTTGCCACTACCGCCGATGCGTTCCGCGAGTTTCTGGCTCATCAGGGCTTGGCCGAGCGCATCAAGTCCGCACTCGATACGCTCGATGTTGATGACGTAGATACTCTTGCAAAAACCGGGGCGCAGATTCGGCAGTGGGTTGTTGACACGCCCTTTCCGTCGGCGCTGGAGACGGAGATAAAACGTGAATACGAGGCGCTTACGGCGGGCAGCGCAGATGGAATGTCGTTTGCCGTGCGCTCGTCCGCGACGGCCGAGGATCTGCCCGATGCCTCCTTTGCAGGGCAGCAGGAAAGCTTCCTGAATATTCACGGCTACGACAATATCCTTCATGCCGTCAAGGAGGTTTTTGCGTCCTTGTATAACGATCGCGCCATCGCTTATCGTGTTCACAAGGGCTTTACTCACGCGGAAGTGGCACTCTCGGCAGGCGTGCAGCGCATGGTGCGCTCGGATACCGGCGCCTCCGGCGTGATGTTTTCGATGGATACGGAATCGGGGTTCGATCAGGTGGTGTTCATCACGGCCAGCTATGGTTTGGGCGAAACGGTGGTGCAGGGCGCTGTGAATCCCGATGAGTTCTATGTGCACAAGGCGACCTTGGCGCTGGGCAAGCCGTCAATCATCCGGCGAAATCTCGGAAGCAAGTTGATCAAGATGGTGTTCACGGAGTCAAGGCAAGCCGGCGCCAGCACGGCAACGGTTGATGTTGCCGAGCCGGAGCGTTACCGCTATGCGCTGTCGGATGCAGACGTGCTCGAACTTGCGCGTTACGCGATGATTATCGAAAAGCATTATCAGCGGCCGATGGACATCGAGTGGGGCAAGGACGGCCAGGACGGCAAGTTGTACATACTCCAGGCGCGACCGGAAACGGTGAAGTCTCAGGAAGCCGCCAACGGTGCGGCAGCCGGGCACAATGTGCTGGAGAAATTCAAGCTCAAACAGCATGGCAAGGTGTTGACCAGCGGCCGTGCCATCGGCCAGAAGATCGGCGCAGGGCCGGTTCGCATCGTTAGCGATCCGAGCGAAATGAATCGCGTCCAGCCCGGTGATGTGCTGGTGGCGGACATGACTGATCCGAACTGGGAGCCGGTAATGAAACGCGCGTCAGCGATTGTCACCAATCGTGGTGGGCGCACCTGTCATGCGGCGATCATCGCTCGCGAGCTGGGCATTCCCGCCATTGTCGGCTGTGGCAACGCGACGACGGCGCTGACTGAAGGCGAAAAGGTTACCATCTGCTGTGCCGAGGGCGACACCGGTTATGTATATCGCGATGCGCTCGAATTCGAAGTGATCCGCCAGGAGATCGGCAATCTTCCGCCTCTGCCGTTGAAGATCATGATGAACGTCGGGAATCCTGAACTTGCGTTTGAGTTCGCGCAGATTCCAAATGGCGGTGTCGGACTGGCACGCCTGGAGTTCGTCATCAACAACATGATCGGCATCCACCCGAAGGCGATTCTTGAAATTGATCATTTGCCGGTATCAATGCGTAGCGAGATCAAGCGCCGTTCGCGCGGCTACGCATCACCGGTTGATTTTTTTGTTGAAAAGCTGACGGAGGGCGTGGCGACCATTGCCGCCGCTTTTTATCCAAATCCGGTGATTGTTCGTCTGTCGGACTTCAAGTCCAATGAATACCGCAAGCTGCTCGGCGGCGAACTGTATGAGCCCGAAGAGGAAAATCCGATGCTCGGATTCCGCGGTGCGTCCAGGTACGTAGCGCCGTCATTCCGTGATTGCTTCGAGCTGGAATGCCGTGCCATGAAGCGGGTACGCGATGACATGGGTCTGACCAACGTCGAGATCATGGTGCCGTTTGTGCGCACCGTGGCGGAAGGCAAGGGCGTCGTCGATTTACTTGCGGCGCATGGCCTCAAGCGCGGTGAAAACGACCTGAAACTTATAATGATGTGCGAAATTCCATCGAACGCCTTGTTAGCCGAGGAGTTCCTGCAGCACTTCGATGGTTTCTCGATCGGATCGAATGACTTGACGCAGCTGACGCTGGGCCTGGATCGAGATTCCGGGCTGGTGGCGCAGGCGTTTGACGAACGCGATCCCGCGGTAAAAAAACTGCTGACCATGGCAATTTCAACCTGTAACCGCCTCGGCAAATATGTTGGCATCTGCGGGCAGGGTCCTTCCGATCATGCTGATTTTGCAGAATGGTTGATGGACGAGGGGATACAGACGATCTCGCTGAATCCTGATACAGTCATCGACACTTGGCTGCGACTCGCCAACCACAAAAAATAGGCTACTCAAATGGAAATCACTTGGTATCACTGGATGATTCTCGGCCTCGGGCTAGGCTTGCTCGAATTGACGGTGATGAGTTTTTTCATTATCTGGTTTGGCCTAGGCGCGCTGCTGGTGGGTCTGGCACTGCTGGCGATTCCCGGTTTGGGTTTGACTGCACAGGTGTTGCTGTGGACGGCCCCGTCGATCGCGATGACTG
>CAZAGR010000029.1:0-13681 GCA_964484585.1 uncultured Propionivibrio sp.
AACGAGACGACATTATACCGAGTGTCTTACAAATTGACAATCCCCAACGTAATGAACTGCAACGTCTCTAGTAAAGTAAGAATTTCCCAAAGTGAATTGCCGGAATTTGCAAATTACGCGAATAAATCTTCAAAAATTCGAGAAATTCGCCCATTCACAGAGTTCGCGTTATAGCCATAGTAAGTAGTAACAATGGGGGAGTGTTTGACGCGACCTGAAATGCGAAAAACTTGCGACATAGTTTCTGACACTCAAGTTAATAAAGTCGTAAGGAGAAAGCCATGACCGAAACAGAGAGAATTGCACAACTGGAAGAAGCATTACGCAGAATGGTAATTCGAATAGATCGTAATGCTGTTTGGAAAAGAAATGAGGAAGATCCGGATATTGTCTTTGCCCGCTCTGTTCTTGGAAAAGTGATGTAAGAAAATCAATGGATATTTTTGTTGATGATAAGCGTAGAACATGGTGTGCGACGGATGAAGGGAACGGGAGGATCTTGTTATCCTATAAAGATTATGGAAATACGTTTCACTGGCTTGTGTGGGATAGCGCGGATGAAGATAGCGCATTGATAAAGGCGCATCGTGAACTTAGGGTTTTGCGCTATAAAATTAGGGCGTTGGAAAATGAAATTAGCGAAGAAAAAAAGGAATCTAATAGGCTCTCTGGCATACTTAGTCGAGAATCAGTTGTTTTTTACTCGCGGTAATAATTTATTTTTTTTGAAGTGGTTGACGATTTGCAATAGATGAGTATAATGCCGCTCTTATGATTTTATACCTTGAACATGGAGAATTTTCTTGAGCCGCGTTATCAACCCCGATTCTGTTGGAAAAGAACGTACCCGATTATCAAAATCTATTGTGTTATGCATTCGCGAACTTGCAAAAGCGGCGGATGTGGCTGGTGAGACAAAAGACCAAGCCGCTTTCATCGCGCTTGCCTTGCAAGCCATTGTGGAAGGAATCGATTCTTCGGTTGCGGCATGGGAAAAACGCGACTACTGGGTCAAAGCTGATAAATTCCGCATGGAATGGATGTGGGCTGGGCAATTTGCCGAAAAGATGAAGAGAGCTGTCCTTACCGATGACTGGGCTACAGTTGCTTTGTTGATTCCACAGATCGCGCAGCGCTTCAATAAAGTTGAGGTTTCAGATAATCACAGACTGGGTAAACCATGGGTGGGCGCTTATATGTTGCTTGCGTTTCATCGGAAATTGTAAAACTGTACAGTGACATTTATGTCGCTATATAAAATGCGATATAAATGTCGCGATACATTAAAAAAAACTCGGAGGCGCGCTTTGGGCGACCTCCGAGTTTTTGTTTAGCCTTCCTGTAATTTCTTCAAATGTGATTTTGTGCCGTTGAGCAATTCGACCATTTGTTCGCGGATGTGCTTGCTGAGATAGTGATTCTCCAGCGTAGAAAGCGACAGAAAGCGCGCGCCCGCCACGACGTGAATGCAACTTGCGGCCCCGCATAAGCAAATGAACGGGGCTTGCATCTCCCATTCTGTAGCGGGGTAGAAGAATGAAAGTTCCTCGTCTTTTTCAATATCGCGGCAGGCAATCATAATCATTCGCTCTGTGTCGAGAATCACATTTGGGTTGCAGGAGTGATTCAGCGCGGCGAGTTTGCCGACATGTGTGTGCTTGTCCTTTGCGATCTGCACTGTAAAGCGATTTGGTTTGTCCATGATGTTTTCGCTGGGGATGCTGCACATCGCCTCGCCTTTTTTGTATGCCTGTTTGGTAACTAAACTTCTAAATTTATTTTCAGTTCGTATTGCAAGCGCTTCCATTACCGATACCATTTTATTTTCTCCTTGTATAATAAGACGAGATAAAATATATTTCTTTATAGTATAGCGATAAATAAATTAATTACAAGCGTTTGCGGTTTGTTTTGCAATATATTAAGGTTGAATACAACGCCGATGTTTTTATTTTGCTTGAAAAAAATAGTAGCGAAAAAAGAATATTGGTGTTATCGTACTTAGATTAATAGTTATAGATGTTGGATATGGAGTAAATAAATATGACGAAAAGCAGTTCTTTTTTTGACCGCCCGAATGTTGTAAAAGAAATTATCCCAATCGCGGGTGGGATTCCTTTTGGATTCGAGAGCGTGACCAATTCCGCAGTGGGAATTGGCGGCGTGTACGGTTCGTGGGGCGAGAGCTATGATAATGCTCGTATGCCCGATCTTATCTTGCAGCGTTCAGGCGAGGTATTGCAGGAGAAAGAAACGATCAACCTTGCTGAACTGGGCTTCCTCAGCCGCCATCACACGCCCAACTTAAGCGACGCAGACCATATCGAGCTTGAGATGATTGTTGGCGAGCGCATCTTGCGCGAAGCCATACGCGCTAATGGTTGGCAACCCGAAGATGTGCAGGGCGTATTGATTGGCGTGGGTGGACCTGTAGTGCCGGATTATGTCAGCCAAATTTCGCGGCGCGCGGGCATTCCTGAATCTGCTTTGAAGGTTAGTATTCATAAAGCGTGCGATAGTTCTGTGTGCGGTTTGCACCTGGCTTTAAATCCCGGTTTGACGCGTAAAGGGCATTTGAATGTTGCAGAAGAATTAAAAGGCAAAAAGATTTTAGTAGGCGGGCTCGAAGGGTTAAGTAGATTTACGTATCACGCGCGCGACAAGAATGCGTTACAGTTGTTTGCAAATGCCGTCGGCGTAATTGGCGTAATCCCCGGTGAGACGTTTAAGTTTTTGGTCGGGAAAGATCGCGAAGCCTTTGACGGAGAAGGGGTTCTGGCGATTCATATGTATTACCCGCATTCGCGTGAAAAGGGGAAGGACTCAATGGTTGAGTTCACGCAGGAAACCCCCACGCATCTTCGCGTGGCGGGGTTGATGCATGAACCTGAAGATGGTTCTCCTATCGCGATGGCGGGACCGATGGGTATGGTGAAGCTTTTTGTCCGCACTGGCGTGCAAGTGGTGACCGAGGTCTTCAATGAATATGCCGAGCTGATGAACAAGATGGGAACGCCCGATAAAAAAATATCCGTGGGCATTGTGCATCATGCTAATTACAAGATCAATTTGTTGAAAGCAAAACAATTGCAAAGCCTTGGCATTGATTTCCCGATGCCATGGCTGGTAAGTGATTTTGGAAATGTGAGCGCGGCGAGTAATATGGTGGCTTTTCTTCGTCAACTACCAATGATGAAACCCAATGACAATATTCTTATCGACGGCTTTGGCGCGGGCACATATTATGATGTCTTGGCAGTTACTATTGGAGCGTAAGGCTTTTGATGAATAGATTACTTTTATTGTCCGAAGGCGGTATAGATACATCGCTTATGTGGTTATTATATGTTGGGATTGGTTTTTTCTTTGCGGCAATCATTATGGGATGGCTGAGCAGCTCTATGAAACGCGAGCCGCGCGAAACTCCACATGAAATTAAGAAACCCAAACCCAAGAAGTAATTAGAGTGAAATTGTCAGGTTTACAATGAATATTCTGTACTTAATCTTAGAAAGTGTATATAATCGCGCTTTGCTTTTGAAAATATTTTCACAATTGGAGAAGTACTAATAATGAAGAAGGTTCTGTTTGTTGTATTGGTTTTGCTTGCCGTTATTTTAACTGCTTGCGGTGGAGACAGTGCAAATGCTGTTCCTACTTTGGTGTCTGTGCCTGCTGACTTCGCAGGGATGTCTAACCCCGGCGCAGATGCCGCTGCGGGCGCGGAAGTTTTTAGGATGAATTGTGAAGCCTGTCATGGTCCTCAAGGTCATGGTGATGGGCCTGCCGGGGCTGCGCTTGACCCAGCCCCGAAGAATTTGGCTGAATTACAGATGACCGCCGCTGATGATTATTTGTATTGGCGTATTAATACCGGCAAAGAAGGCACTTCTATGGTTGCGTGGAAGGGCGTTCTTACGGAAGATCAAATTTGGCAAGCTGTTGCCTTCATTCGCACACTCAAGTAGTTTGTAATTTCATGTGAATGACGCATTCTTCAAAAGAGTGCGTCATTTTTCTTTTTCCAAAAGGATTTTTTATGGCTATTTTATCTGGGATTCTCGCGCCTGAGTTTGAACTGCTGGATGATTTAAACATCATGCGCAAGTTATCTGATTTTCGCGGAAAAAATGTCATACTCTATTTTTATCCTAAAGACGATACGCCCGGTTGTACAAAAGAAGCCTGTAACTTTCGCGATGATTATTCTGCTTACGAAAAAGCAGGCGTGGTCGTTTTAGGCGTCAGCCCTGATACGGTTGAATCGCACGCGAAATTCAAAAAGAAATTTTCGCTGCCCTTTCCGCTTTTGGCGGATGCGGAGCATAAAATTTGCGAGGTTTATGGGGTTTGGGGACCAAAAAAATTTATGGGCAAAGAATACGAAGGCGTATTGCGGACGACGTTCTTAATTGATGGGGAGGGGAAGATTGCGCGCGTGTTTGAAAATGTTCGCCCGTCGGAACATAGCGCGGAACTACTGTCTGCTTTATGAGTTAAGGGTAAATGTCGAGGCTGCGGATTTGTTTGAAAACAGAATCCAACCCAACCTGAGTCAGACGCGTATAGGTTTATTATTTCGAATTGTTTGCGACAAGCGCCCCTTAAATTAGTGACAAATACAGGAAACTTTGGTAAATTAAGGCGCTTGTAAAGCTGGGGTGGTTTTCCACCTTTATTTGATTTTGAGGAGAAAGTGTATGCGACATTTTATTATTGCCGGGCTGTTAGTCATTGTGATGGCATTTGCCACATATTTTGGCTTAACCTACTTTGATCTACTGCCTATTGCGGCAAGCGCTCAAGCCGGTTCGATTAGTCAGTTTGGCTCGATTGATTGGTTGTGGAATCTGCAAATGATTGCTATGTCTTTTCTTTTTGCTTTGATTTTTGCGCCAATGGTATATAGTTTTGTTGCCTTCAGACGTAAGAAAGGCGACGTGACCGATGCGGAACATATTGAAGGCAACACCGCGTTGGAGATTACTTGGACGATTGCCCCTTTGTTTCTCGTGGTGGCGTTTGCATATTTTGGCGCGTACTCATTAACTGAAACGCTGCGCGCAGACCCGAATGCAATGGTTGTTAAGGTAACCGGCAGCCAATGGCAATGGAAATTTGAATACCCGGGTTATGGCGTAACCACTACCACTACAGAGGGATTGTATCTGCCTGTGGGACATCAAGTTGTTTTGAAAATGTCTTCATTGGATGTCATTCATTCTTTTTGGGTTCCTGAGTTTCGCATAAAGCAGGATGTGGTTCCGGGGCGCGTGACCGAGTATCGTGTGACGCCAATATTGAACGGCGCATATAAAGTACGCTGTGCAGAATTATGCGGCGCCGGTTTGGGCGCAAATGCTTCTCATGCCTATATGGAATCCCCGGTGATCGTTGTTTCACAGGAAAAATTTGACGAATGGATCAATGTGAAGAAAATTGAAGCCGCGGCTCTCAAGACTCCTGAAGGTCAAGGAGAGCAATTGGTGGCGGCAAATGGTTGCGCCGCTTGCCATTCGATTGATGGTAAAACTTTGACCGGACCGACATGGCAGGGTTTATTCGGCTCTGAAGTTAAGTTGGTAGACGGTTCGACTGTGGTAGCCGATGAAGCGTTTATTACAGAGTCTATTGCCAACCCGACCGCAAAAGTGGTGGAAGGCTTTCAACCGACAATGCCTGTGTATCCCTTTACTCCCGAAGAAATTGCCAACATCGTCGCGTATATTAAGACGTTGAAATAATTGGCGGAGGAAATATGATGAAAAACATGAATCCAGTTTGGCGCGGCTTGCTGCTTTTGGTTCTTTTAGGAGCAATGGGTTACGCGCTTGGGCTTGGCATAGATTATCTGGTGATGGGCGAACTGCGCTTCTCCGGTTCTGTTCCGGCTTTGTTTGCTTTACTACTCGGCTTTACCGCCTTTTTCTTTGGCGTGTTTGGCTATCGCGGAATTACACGCGGCTTGGTTTGGCAGGTTTCCGGAACTTTGATTGGCGGGCTTTTTGTTGCCGCTATTCGCGCTCTTATGGGAATTCAAGCCTTTGGCGACTTCTTCTTTACCGAGCCGTCCTGGGTGTTCGGCGCTTTGGTTGGGTCCATATCCTTTATCTTCGGCGTTGGCGCTGTTGAAGATTGGATGAAGTGGGCGCGCGGCATTGATACTCCTGAAGAGCACGAAGAACATTACCATGGCTGGGAAAAATATTTTGCCGTATCTTTGGATCACAAAGTAATCGGTATTCAATATACGATCACCGCGCTTTTCTTGATCAGTGTTGGCGGTTTGTTTGCGTTGATCTTTCGTACTGAGTTAGCGCAATCTCAATTGCAATTCTTGACAACCGATATGAGACTATTCAACCAGAATGGTCCGCAGCTATACAACACGCTAATGTCCTTGCATGGCATAATTATGATTGTGTCTATTTTGCTGGGCGTCGCGGGTATCATGAACTATGTTGTTCCGCTTCTGCTCGGTGCGCAGGATATGGCTTTCCCGCGTTTGAACGCATTTTCGTTTTGGGTTGCAGTGCCTGCGACTGTGTTGCTATTGATGAGCCTCATACTTGGCGGCTTCGATACAGGTTGGACGGGTTATCCGCCGCTTTCTGTGCGGGCTCCTGTCGGCATGCAAATGTTCTTCATTGGCGTTGCAGTGGCGGGCTGGTCGTCCATTCTTGGCGGCTTGAATGTAGTTGCCACCGTAATCCGCATGCGCGCGAAGGGTATGACCGCGTTCCGTATGCCTATCCTTGTTTGGGCTTCGATCGCGACCTCTATTATTTCAATGACAGCCACACAGTTGATCGGTTTGGCTTTTCAGTTGGTGATGTTCCAACGTTTGTTTGGCATGGGCTTCTTTGACCCTGCTAAAGGCGGCAACCCGGTTCTCTTCCAACACCTTTTCTGGTTCTATTCACATCCTGCAGTATATGTTTTTATTCTGCCTGGTCTTGGTGTAGTATCTGAATTACTGCCTGTTTTTGTCCGCAAGCCTTTGTTCGGATATAAATGGATTGCCATGTCTTCGATGGCTATTGCCTTGGTAGGCTTTGTTGTCTGGGCGCATCACATGTTCACATCAGGTATGAACGAATATTTGCGTGTGCCATTCATGTATAGCACTTTGTTAGTTGCCATTCCTACTGGCGTGAAATTCTTCTCGTGGGTCGCAACGATTTGGAAGGGGAAAATATCCTTTGAAACCCCCATGCTTTTTGTGCTCGGCGCGATTGTTGTATTCTTGATGGGAGGGCTAACCGGTCCGCCCAGCGCAACAGTATCTGTAGACTTGCATTTGCATGATACATACTTCATTGTTGGTCACTTCCACGACACCATTTTTGGCGGATTTGTTTTCCCGTTCTTTGCCGCGCTGTATTACTGGTTCCCCAAGGCGACAGGAAAGCGTATGAACGAGACGCTTGGCAAGATCCATTTCTGGTTAATGACTCCTTCGTTCTTTGTATTAACTTTCGGTATGATGAGAATCGGCTTGCTTGGTATGCGTCGCCGTATTGTGGATTACGATCCTGCGCTGAATTTCGATTCAATGCATTTAGTTTTGACCATCGCCGCTTTTCTCATTGCGCTCTCGGTGCTGATCTTCATGTACAACTTCTTCAACAGCATGAAGAATGGCGAAAAAGCCGAAGGCAACATATGGAACTCGCGCTCGCCTGAGTGGCAGGTTCCGTCACCGATGCCCTTGCACAATTACGACCAACCCTTTGTGGTGGTCGGCGAACCTTATGACTACGGTCTGCCCGGTTCCAAATATGTTGAATTTGCTGCGCCCGAAAAGGGCAAGCATAAATAAAAGGAGCGGGTATCCACTATGACACACACATCAGATAAATCTTCCATGTACAATCAAGGTATTACAATATTCGTATACCTCACGATATTAACCGCGCTTGAGTTCTTTGTTGCGGTTACATTTGGTTCTGTCCAAATCATGATTGCCATTGCGCTTGTTAAGGCGGCTTTGGTCATGTACTATTACATGCACATTTACAAACTCAATGCCGAAAGCGGCGGTGATGAAAATTCCTATGCATACAAGACGGATACAAATCGTCTCGGCTTGTGGTTATTCCTCCTTTCCGATTCATTTGTTTTTGGCGGATTATTGGTCATGCGCTTCAACTTGCTTGGAATGACGCGTCCGCACTTGAGTCAGTCGCTGGGTTTTGTGGTTACGGCTGTTTTGCTTATCTCGTCGTTTTTTATGAATCGCGCTGAAGTTGCCATTGGACATGGAGACCGTAAGCAATTCAAGACGAATATCATTGTTACGCTTGTTTTGGGCGCCATCTTTCTTTTGGGCGTTGTTTTAATAGAATGGCATTTCTTGCCCGCATTGGCAGAACCTGTGCTTAGATTGTTTGGCGACACCGCCAAGGAGCCTATATCGGCTTCAAAAGATCTTCCCGGGGCCGTATTCTTTGCCATGACAGGTTTTCATGCCTTCCATGTGTTCACCGGTTTGATTTTTCTGCTCGTTGTCCTTAACAATGGTTCCAAAGGCTTATACGACGAAAAACATTATCCCGTCGAGGCTGTGGCTGTCTATTGGCACTTCGTAGACGTGGTTTGGATTTTCTTCTATCCCGCGTTATATCTCATCGGCGCATTAGCGTAAGTTTGTAATTTCTGGTATAAAGTCGGGGCGACTCTTGGGGTCGCCCCGACTTTTTTGTATTATTGCAGGTTCCATCATCGCCTCATAACGCTGTGGAACGCGGTGATGGTTAAATAAAAATAGAAAGGAAATAAGGAATTATGGACAAAAAAACTCTTCTGGTTGGCGCTATCGCGCTTTTAGTTATCACCGTGGTCTCCGCGGCGACTTTTTTCTTCTCATTGCCCGCCGTATTTCGCGGCACGACATACGGTGAGCCATATCCGCCTGCGCCTCAAATCGAATTGACGCAAACTGATGGAAAAGAATTTCGTCTTACGGATCAAAAAGGTAAAATAACCCTGCTTTTTTTTGGATACACATCTTGTATTGACGTTTGCCCAACTACAATGGCGGAATTAAAACGGGTCATGGAAGGTCTTGGCGATTCTGCCGACTCTGTAAAAGTTGTTTTTGTGACGGTTGACCCCGAACGGGATACGCCTGATAAACTTCAAGCATATATTGATCATTTCAGTCCCGATTTTATTGGCTTGAGCGGCTCCATTGATAATCTCGAAAAAGTTTGGAGTGATTACGGACTGTATCGCGAAATTACGCCTCCGGAAGAAGGCGAGCAAGGTTATAGCGTTGATCATATTGCCCGTGTTTCCCTAATTGATACAGACGGAAATCTGCGCCTTTCATATGCCTTTCAAACCCCTGTGGGTGATATTGTTCATGATATTAAATTGCTACTTAATAAATAGAAATTCTTATGCCTACTCCCCCCATTCTCGTCAAAAGAATTTTAATTTCATTACTTATTGGTCTTCTTGTGGGCGTTGTTCTTACTGAAGGCACATTTTATTTTTTACAAGAAACCGCCCGCGCGCCAATGACCATAGAGTTGGTCATTCCCAATGGAACCTCTGCGCGTATTGCCAAAGGCGAACAGCCGCCGTCTATTCCTGACAGTATGGTTTTTGTGGTCGGTGATAAATTTTTGGTGGTCAATCAAGACTCTAAGGATCATCAACTCGGTCCGCTTTGGATCCCCGCAGGCGCATCCGCGAGTCTGGTGCTTGATTCTGTGCAATCATATGCGTATGAATGCTCTTTTAAAACTGGAAAATACTTCGGTCTTGATGTGTATGAGCCGCTTACATTCACCACGCGCATTTATGGAATTTGGTATGCAGGTGTGCCGCTGGGTATTTTAATTGCGATCTACAGTGTCATTATGCCGTTTGACGAGAAAAAGAAAAATGCTTCTGCTTAAAATGTTTAGCCGCGCATGGCTTTTGACCACCATGATTGTTTTTGCAGGTACTGTGCTTTGTATTAGACTCGGCATTTGGCAGCTGGATAGATTGGCGCAGCGCCGCGCATCGAATACGCAGGTGGTAACCATGCGCAGTATGCCCGCTCTTGATTTGAACAGCAATCAACCCAAAAACATAAATACAATGGAATGGCGTGCTGTTAAAGTGTATGGGGAATATGATTTTGAAAATCAGATCGCGTTGCGGAATCAGGTTTATCGCGGCGAATATGGCTTTCACCTCATCGCGCCGCTGCGCTTTGAAGGGGGTGTGATTCTTGTTGATCGGGGATTCATCCCGTTCTTGGGTAATGAATTAGCTAACGATTGGAGTCAATACGACGAGCACGGCGTGGTAAATGTTCGGGGGCAGATCCGGCTCGGCGGTGAAGTGGAGGTTGGAGGGAATCCAGACGCGTTACTTGACGGGCAGAGTCAACTCCGATTTTGGAACACGATCAACGTGGAGAAAATAGCAGCGCAGATGCCCTATCCCATTTTGCGCGTATTTATTCAGCCGAATATAGACGAATCCGATTCTTTGCCGCCGGTCGCATATCAACCTGAGGTGAATTTGACTGAAGGTTCAAATTTTGGGTATGCGTTACAATGGTTCACGTTTGCGACGATCCTGTTTTTTGGGTATCCGGTTTATTTGCGAAATCAACTTGCGGAGAATATAAAATGAAATACTCGCTTAAGTCATCGTTTGCGCGTTTGACACTGGCTTTATTTATTGTGTTGTGGGCGCTGACCGTGGTTGGGCGTTATGTGACCTTAACTGGCGCGGCTTCCTTTTGCACGGGCTGGCTCCTGTGTGTGCCGAGCGCGTCTTTGGGTTGGCTGCAATTGAGCCATCAATTATTGGTTGGCATTGCGCTACTTTTGATGTTATGGGTGTTTCGCAAAGCATGGCGTGAACACCGCGAGAGTCAGACGATCTTGCCATTGACCACCGTGACCGCCGTGTTGTTTTTTGGACAGGCATTTATTGGCGCATTACGCGTGGCGGGCAATCCCCAAATACATATTAACGTTTTGCATTTACTAACCGCCATTTCATTATGGATTGCGCTGGCAATGTTAATGTTGATTGCAAGTATGTTGAAGGAAGATGGCAAGCCGGAAATTCTTAACACACATCAACGCTTTAAAGATTTCTTTGCGCTTTCCAAGCCGCTTATTGTTGTATTACTTTTGATCACAACTTATGGCGGATTGGTGATCGGGAGTAAGGCATGGCCCGCGCCTGAGTTGACGATGTGGACGCTGCTCGGCGGCGCGTTGGCTGCGGGTGGCTCCAGCGCGTTGAATCAATATATCGACCGCGAGCTAGATAAGAACATGCAACGTACCGCCAAACGCCCTCTGGCTGACGGAAGATTAACAGCCGCCGAAGGCTTGTCTTATGGGCTGGCTTTGTGTTTGATCAGCTACTACGTATTGGCTGGGATGGTGAATCTTCTAGCGGCGCTTCTTTCACTGGCGGGAATTTTCTATTACGTGTTCTTTTATAGCGTGTGGCTGAAGAAAGCCACCGTTCAAAATATTGTCATCGGCGGCGGCGCGGGCGCAATCCCGCCGATGGTGGGCTGGGCGGCTGCGACGAATAACCTTGGACTCACTGCGTGGATTCTTTTTGCGATTATCTTTATGTGGACGCCGCCGCACTTCTGGGCTTTGGCGATTGTGCGCATGAAGGATTACGAAAACGCGGGTGTGCCAATGCTGCCGGTTGTGCGCGGAGAAGAAGAAACGCGCAAGCAGATTTTAATCTACACTATTGCATTAATCGGGGTGACGCTGCTGCTGCCGTTGTTTGATTTAGCGGGGACTGTGTATTTGATCTCAGCCTTGGTGCTGGGCGGGCTTTTGCTTTATGCAGCGTGGCGCGTTTTTAAGGATGGCGGCAATAAGCATGCGTGGACAATGTATAAATGGTCGAGCATGTATTTAATGTTTATCTTTTTAGCGATCGTAATCGATTCGGCGCTGTAGAGTCTGCGGAATTTTTAATTTTTGATCGCTGCGTAGCGTTCTTTTAAATTCAAAAATGGTTTCTCGTACCCGCGGTAGGATATTTCGGCAATCAGCCACGTGCCCCCAATACCGATAAGATAAATTGCCGCTGGATAGAATTGTATTTTGTTGAACAACATAAAATGCGGCGTTAGTTTAAGCGCTAAGTATAAAATTGGAAAGTGATATAAGTACAAGCCATAACTGATTTGCCCCAGCCGCTCCAACAGCGGATGCTCCAGTTTGATTAGCGAACGCGGATTGGTCGCTACATTCAAAATTAGTATTATAAAAGCAAAAGATGTTCCTATTGTGACATAGGTATTGACGGCGATAATTCTTCCAGATATTGAAGCGCACGCTATCAGCGCCAGAACTTGAGCCCCCGGATGATAGATCCATTTTAGCCAGGTAAATTTTTCGTAATAAATATAAGCACCAAGAGCGCCTATTGCCATGCACTCAAAACGAAATTCATTGAAAATCCTTATCATTCCGTGGTTGTTGAAAAGCGGTATGACTAAAGTGAGCATTAATTTGATAATTAAAACACCCAGACATACCCGTACTATATCTAATTTGCGGCGAATAACCCAGGGCCAAAACAGGTAAAATTGTTCCTCTACGCCAATACTCCAAAGATGTTCCATAGGCGCTGAAATACTGGCTAAGTTGGGTAATAGTAAAAAAACAAAAATAATTTTTGCAGTGACAGGTATTGTTGTTGAGGGGTATTCCGGGTAAAAAACACTTAAAATATATTCTGTTCCGAAAATAAGCGGGAAGATTAGGAGCCCTATAATGGCGACCGTGTAGTAAAGTGGCCAGATGCGGAGCGCGCGTCTCACGTAAAATTTACCAATAGATACCTCTCCGGTTATGGCAGATTCGTGCAAGAGTAAATATGTGATTAGAAAACCACTTAAGACAAAAAAAAGATTGACCGCGCTGGAAGCGTCAATAAAAAATGGTTTTATAAGCGCGGCAATAAATGGGCGCTGCGAGATATTTTGGTCAATGTGCGAGAAGATGACCGCCAATGCCGCATAGGCGCGCAACGCATTCAAGCCCGGAAAGTAGACTTTGTTTTCTGAATGGGTAGCTGGTTGATTTTTCATAAATATGGATAGCGGGCGTGGGAAGCACGTATTTGTAAAGAGTAAGTTTTATCTTGACGGTTTGTGCCTCAAAAAAATAAGCAACAAGGAGCGCGTAAAATGCAGAAGACTTTTTTTTATGCAGGGCTTTTTTTATTTATTTTACTTTTATTTTACGGTAATTATCAGTTTGTAAAAGCTCGACCCGGTGGAACAGATTTCTTGTATCGCTGGCTGCCAACGCGTTTGGTTCTGTTCGAAGGATACCAAAATCCCTATAGTTCGGCTGCGGAGCATCAGGTTGAGTTGATGCATCATGGACATGCGCATCAGGGTAATGAAACTCCGGGGATATTTGCTTACCCATATTATACGATGGCGGTTATTCTTCCCTTTGCTTTTATCGGCGATTTTCCGGTGGCGCGCGCAGCATGGATGACTCTCTCGGAGATTGCTCATATAGGCATAATTTTTTTAACTTTGAAAATGATAGATTTTAAACCGTCGAATATATTAATAACCGCTTTAGTATTGTTTGCGCTGCTCAACGCTGATTTTGCCCAGGCGCTGATTGATGGCAATCCATCCAGTTTGGCGGCTTTGTTCGCCGTCCTT
>CAZAGR010000030.1:0-13636 GCA_964484585.1 uncultured Propionivibrio sp.
CGGCATGCGCCCGGCCAAGCGTTCAGTCAGCCAGTCGGGGAAATCGAGCTGTTCTGCCAACAAAAGTTCGTGCTGCGGACGTGTGCGCAGCTCCGCCAACCACTGCCGCTCGGCTGGACGCAATGCCACCTCCAGTTGGCGCGGCACGTAATTCATGATGCAGCCCAATGCAGCAACGACTAAAAATCGCGGCGAATTTGCGCTGCCGACCATGTGCTCCAAAGTCCGTTTGCGACGTATTACGGTATAGGCAACCTCGGCGATAAACGCCCGATCACGAACGCCACTCTTGTGCGATCGAAAAAAATTGGACAGCGTCGCGTCGGCTGGCTGTGAAAAACTGAGCAACTGGGTTGTCGCATCGACTGCCGAATTCAACAGTGCTTGCGAAATTACATCGGTTTGAGGTCGGTTCATAAGTGCTTGGCGATCAATGCGACGCCGGGTTGGCTCCAAGTTTGGCGCGTTGATCATAGACGTCGCCATTTTTATTCACGATCCGGATGCGCAAGGGCAGCGGGCCGAGCTGCGGTGCAAGCCACAATTCCATAGTGTCGCTGCCCGTCTTGACTTTGAGGTGCACAGTCTGCTGGTCACCTTCGCTCGTGGCAAGTACCTTTTCCCCCAGCACTTCAAAGTGATAATGCTCCAACTTGCGTCCCGTGGCGATAGGCATATCCAGACTGCCACTTTTAGGCTGCACCAATGCGAGCTGATAGTAGATAGACAGCATGTCCTGAGTTCCCTGCGGTAATGGATCTATGCGCTGACCGTTCGTCACCGTGCCCGCCGCCCAGTCAAACCGCGCGCCTTCCGAACCTTTGCCCCGATCAAGTTGAAATTCATCGGGTTTAAGGCCATGGGGTGTCATTTCACCGTGACTGATTTGCACCACCTTAACCGACTTGAACAAAGCTGCAATACCGACGGTCTCCACCACGCTGCGCAGGCTGTAATGTACGCCGTCATGACGCCACTCGTGATGCATCAATCCGATCAGGAACCCGTCATCACCGCGTGTAACCTGATAGTCCATGCTGCCTTCAGCAGGTAATGTCGTCATCACCACCGGCAGCGTCGAAGCCTGATCAGCGGTCCGCTCAAAAGTCGGCGTTGGCGGGACGGCGCTGCTTTGATCCATCGGTGCGGCGACAGCGTTTTCCGAGACCGCCACAGCGTCAGCAGCAGCGACTGCAGGCGCATTCGGCAGTTCGGGTGATTCGGTGCTCGCCTTGGGCGATGCCGCCCGCAACTTCGGCTTGCTCGCAGGGATGGGCGGCCGAGAGTGGGTCGCGTTCAAGTCCGACGACTTGACGAGCGCGGCTTCCAGCGGACGTGCTTCTGGCACATCGTCGTCCCACTCCGCGAAGTCGACACCCGGGGCGAGCAACACGCCGACATGTATCACCGCGGACATCACCAAGGCAGCCAGAAACGGCATTTCACAGGGTCAGCAAGGGCACTTGAAGCGTGCGGGCGGCGGCACCCGCGATGTCATCAGACTCACGCTCAAACTGAGCACGACCATCGCGCAATCGCAACTGCCCGGCGAGAAAACTTCGCACCACTTTGGGATACAAGACATGCTCCTGCGTTTGTACCCGCGCCGCCAGAGTATCAGAGTCGTCATCGGCAAGAATCGGTACAGCGGCCTGCGCCACGATAGGTCCACCATCCAGTGCAGGCGTCACGAAATGCACGGTACAGCCATGAATGCGAACACCCGCCGCCAAGGCCTGCGCGTGAGTCCGCACACCCGGAAAAGAGGGCAACAGGGATGGATGAATGTTCAGCAAGCGTCCGGCAAAGCGGCTTACAAACTCATCACCCAGGATGCGCATGAATCCTGCGAGCACCACAAGATCTGGCGCATAACCCTCAACTACCGAGGCAAGTGCGGCATCAAACTCGGCACGTGATGCAAAGCGGCGATGATCCACGACAGCGGTTGCCACACCCTTAAGTGACGCACTGGCGAGACCGCCTGCATCGGGCCGATTGCTGATTACTGCAGCGCACTGCCCTGCCGCAGTAGCGGACAGAAGGGAGTCCATATTGCTGCCCCGCCCGGAAATCAAGATCACATAACGCTTCATTTGACAGGAGTCCCGAGGGTCATCGCAGTGACACCACTGGCAAAAAAACTGCAGTCGCGATGTTTTGAACGATGCGTGCAATCGTCCGATTGTCGCGGTCTGCAAGCACGCGGGCAAAAAGATCCAGATTCCCGATCAATTTTCCAAACTCCCTCTCAAAACTTAGATTTGACAACTGCGGTGGCGACGCGATTTCGTTAGTAACTAATAGCAGATTGCCCGCCGCGTCGCGGGCATTAGCCAGCTTCCACATCGCGATTTCAACATTGCGTGCGCTGTTATAGATCTTTTGGGCATCCAGACTATCAAGCATGAAGAACTCCGTCTTATTGTCAAATGCGGCGTTGAGCATTCCACCCAAGCCATTGACAAAGGCCGCGACGCGATCGCCCTGAAAGCCAAGCTGTAGCGAGAGCATGATGGCATCAGTACCTTGCCGCTCGCCTATCTCGGTCGAACGCCACCCAGTGCGTGGATCAAGCAACTTCTCCAACGCAACTTCAAAACTGGGGTGACCCGATTTCTTCCATTCACGCGGGTTACGCCGGTACAGTTTCTCCGCCAGAATTTTTACGCTGGCAAACACATCTCGGCGGTAGGTGTCTGAGAATCGATCCACGTCTGCTTTCGCAAGCTGCTTCGGATCAAAATCAGCAGCCTTTTGTCCGACTCCACCGGTCTGCGCGCACCCCACCAACCATACTAACGCGGCAAACCTGACGATCCAGCGAATCACGAAGCTACACACTCATGCTGACTTCATCGCCAACTGCTGACGCAGCCAGGCAATTCCCATCGGCACCACTGAGAGGCCGATCATGCCAATCACAATGAACGTCAAGTTGGACTTGACCCAAGGAATGTTGCCGAACCAGTAACCGGCCAGACACATTGAAAACACCCACAAAATGGCACCGGCAAAGTCGAACACAAAATAGCGTGCATACGACATTTTGCCAACGCCGGCGACAAACGGAGCAAAGGTCCGCACAAAGGGCATGAAACGCGCAACCAGCATCGTCTTTCCACCATGCTTTTCGTAGAACGCATGGGTCAGGTCAAATGCTTTGCGATTGAAAAAGCGGGAACCCTCACCCCATTTGAGCACTCGTGCCCCCGTCCAATGGCCGATCCAATAATTGACATTGTCGCCAAGAAGCGCAGCTGCAAGTAAAACCGGAATCAGAATTTTGATGTCGAAACCGCCATCGCTGGCGGCAAGTGCACCGGCGAGAAACAACAAAGAGTCGCCAGGCAAGAACGGCGTTACGACCAGACCCGTTTCGCAAAACACAATGACAAAAAGGATGACGTAAAGCCAAGTTCCATAGTCAGCCAAAAGCCGGACGAGATGGGCGTCCAGGTGCAAAATGAAATCTACGAATTGGAGCAGGAAATCCATGAGGTCTGTGCGGAAGCCCGACGATGCTTGAACAGATTTGATTTTACCGGAAGCTATAATCTGCCAGCCGATCGTTTTTTGGAATCCCGTTACCCGCGATGAGTGTAATCCGTCTTCTGCCCGATCTACTCATCAGCCAGATCGCCGCGGGTGAAGTGGTCGAGCGTCCCGCCTCCGTCCTCAAGGAATTGATTGAAAATAGCCTTGATGCGGGCGCAAACCGCATTGATGTGCACCTCGAAGAAGGGGGTGTGAGACTGATCCGCATCAGCGACAACGGCAACGGAATTGCCCCCGATGAATTGCCTTTGGCGTTGGCGCGACACGCGACAAGCAAAATCGCCAGCCTTGACGATCTGGAGCGTGTCGCTAGCTTTGGCTTTCGCGGCGAAGCTTTGGCCTCGATCGCTGCAGTTGCCCGTGTCACCATTACAAGCCGCAGAGCGACTGAAAATCACGCCTTTCGACTGCACAGTGAAGCAGGCGGCAATGGTCGTATTGAACCTGCAGCATTGACGGAAGGAACCGTGATTGAAGTTGCGGACCTGTATTGGAATACACCGGCACGTCGCAAATTTCTCAAGACCGAGGCGACGGAATTTAGCCATTGTGATGAAGTTTTTCGGCGCATGGCATTGGCTCGGCCGGACGTGACCTTCAGCTTGTCACACAATGGTAACGTGAAACGCCGTCTTGCTTGCTCGCAAGGCGATTTTGCAAACGCACAGCGTCCCGCCAGCGCCGACTTTTCAAGTAGCACCGTCGAGGCTTTTTCCCGGCGTGCCCGTGACATCCTCGGCGACGAGTTTTTCCCCCACGCGCGCTCGCTCGATGTCAACGCCGGTAACGTGCGCCTCAGCGGATTGGCAGCGCTCCCCGCTTATTCGCGGTCGGGACGTGACGAGCAGTATTTCTTCGTTAATGGCCGCTTTGTTCGCGACAAAATACTGGCACATGCCGCACGCCAAGCGTGGGCTGACATCCTGCACGGCGCCCGACACCCGGCCTATGCGCTCTTTCTCGATCTAGATCCCGCAGGTGTCGACGTTAATGTCCATCCGGCAAAAACCGAAGTCCGCTTTCGCGACGCACGGAGTATTCATCAATTTATTTTTCACGCGCTGCAACGCACCTTGGCGACACCACTGACGGCGGCGTTGGTCGCCGACGCGCCATCGTCGCCCTCGCAACCGCAGGAGCGCGCAATTTCGACTTCCTGGCCCAAACTGCAGCAATCGTCATTTGCGGTTAACGAACCGGCAACGCGGCCTTATCTCGACTTTGCCAGAAATGCACTGAGTGACCAACGGAGTAGTGAAGAAAAGGGCTACGCAGGCACTTCAATTAATGCGGCTAATGGACCGCCGCTGCTCGGCTATGCGCTCGCGCAATTAAGCGGAGTCTACGTGCTGGCACAAAATGCACAGGGATTGATCATCGTTGACATGCATGCGGCTCATGAGCGAATTCTGTATGAGAAGCTGAAGACAGCCGTCGACGCGGGTCCGCCGGCGGTGCAAAGTCTTCTAGTTCCAGTGCTGATTTCGGCAAGTCCAGCCGAGCTTGCCACCGCGGAAGAACACGAACCCGTTTTGACGCAGCTCGGTTTTTCTATATCCGCAGCAGGCCCGCGCGAACTCAAGGTGCGTGCACTGCCCGCGCTGTTAGCCGGTGGCAATATCGTCGACCTGATTCGATCTTTGTTGAAGGATCTCGCGGAACACCCAGCTAGCCGGGTCATTGAAACCCACCGCAATGAACTTCTTGGCAACATGGCATGCCACGGTGCAGTACGTGCCAATCGCGCTCTAAGCACTCAGGAAATGAATGCACTCTTGCGCGATATGGAAATCACCGACCGAGCCGACCAATGCAATCATGGTCGCCCGACCTGGATACAGCTTTCCATGACGGATCTTGACCGCATGTTCATGCGCGGTCGATGAACCTGAAGCCCCTAGGGTCGCTCCCGCCGGCCATTTTTCTGATTGGCCCGACTGCCTGCGGCAAGACGGAGCTGGCGTTTGAATTGTGCCGAAATTTCCCCTGCGAAATCATTAGCGTCGATTCGGCCCAAGTATTTCGCGATATGAATCTTGGCACGGCCAAGCCAGACGCCGAAACTTTGCTTAAGTTTCCACATCGACTGATCGATATCATCAGCCCGGAAGAAAGCTACTCCGCTGCGCGCTTCCGCGATGACGCCTTGCGAGCCATGAATGAAATTACTCGTGCCGGACGCATTCCGCTTTTAGTGGGCGGCACGATGCTTTACGTCAAAGCCTTACGCCAAGGATTAGCAGACTTACCGGCGGCTGACCCTGAACTACGCGCCAGTATCGATCGCGAGGCGAAAGCACGCGGTTGGCCGGCACTGCATGCCGAGTTGGCCATCCTGGATCCACAGACCGCGCTGCGCCTGAATCCCACTGACGCGCAGCGCATTCAGCGTGCCCTAGAGATCATTAAATTGAGTGGACGTACTCTCGATAATTTGTACGCAGACCAAATGGCTTCACCGCTCCCTTACGACAGCCTAGCCCTGGCTTTGATCCCGGCGGATCGCGCACTGTTGCACCAGCGTATAGCCCAACGCTTTGACGCAATGTTGGCCGCCGGACTGGTGGACGAAGTCATTGGTCTACGGCAGCGATACAAACTCCACGCAGACATGCCATCAATGCGATGTGTTGGCTACCGCCAAGTTTGGGAAGTACTTGAAGGGCAGCTGCCCGCTGCCGAACTGCGTGACCGCGGAATCTTTGCTACCCGGCAATTTGCCAAACGTCAGCTGACTTGGTTACGGTCGATGCCTGACCTAGACTGCGTGGACGCCCTTGGCATTGATCTGACAGCTACGGTAACAAAAAGAACCGCCGCATTTCTCTCCGGCCATGCAATTTAGATCAATCAAATTACCAGAGTCTGCGCCTGCCCGGCTTCGCGAGCAACAATTTTTCCAATTGTGAAAACTGTCTCACCCGCCGCCGTCAACTGAGCCTTTGCACGGTCTGAATCGTCAGCCGCAACAATTACCACCATTCCAATACCACAGTTAAAGACACGATGCATTTCTGCATCGGCGACGCGACCTTTACGTTGCAACCACTGAAACAGGGGGGGCAACTGCCAGTGCTTAGTGTCAATTACGGCCATGACTGACGCCGGCAGTACCCGGGGAATATTCTCTGTCAAACCACCACCGGTGATATGCGCCATTCCCTTGACCGTAATTTCCCGAATTAGAGCGAGCAATGGCTTAACGTAGATCCGGGTTGGCGCCATCACCGCATCGGCCAAAGGAATACCACCTATGTCGAGCGTCAGTTCCGCTCCTGCGCGCACGAGTATTTTTCGAATCAACGAATAACCATTAGAGTGAGCGCCAGAGGATGCCAGGCCCAATACCAAGTCGCCCGGACATATTGACCTACCGTCGATGATGTTGCCCTTTTCGACTGCGCCGACTGCAAATCCAGCGAGATCATATTCTCCGTCAGGGTACATACTCGGCATTTCGGCAGTCTCACCGCCGATCAACGCACAACCCGCCAACTCACAACCTTTCGCAATTCCTTCCACGACCGTAGCAGCGGTATTGACGTCAAGTCGCCCGCAGGCGAAATAGTCGAGAAAAAACAGGGGTTCCGCACCTTGGACCAAAATGTCGTTCACACTCATGGCTACAAGATCCTGACCCACCGTGTCATGCCGGTTCCACTGAAACGCCAGCTTGAGTTTGGTACCCACGCCATCAGTGCCCGAAACGAGAACGGGTTCTCGATAGTTTTTCGAGAGCTCAAAGAGCGCCCCAAACCCACCAATACCCGCCAAAACCTCCGGCCGCATCGTGCGACGGGCCGCCGGCTTGATTCGTTCAACCAATGCGTCACCCGCGTCGATATCGACACCGGCATCGCGATACGTGAGAGAGGTAGATGCTGTCATAAGCTGATTTGAGTTCCAGTGAATTCATGGCTAAAGTAAAGGCCATCATGGCATTCCTCGTGCTACGCATCCGCAATGCAAATTGCAGTTACAAGACACACAATTCATAAATTTTACCGGAAATGACTCCCCATAAAAGTAATGACCTACCCATCAAGCACCCATCAGCAATTGTTGCTTGACCTGAAGGTGGAACAAACGCCGGCTCTAGCCAATTTTGTCATCGGCGACAACGACGAGCTGGTGGGGCGCCTGCGAACGCTAAAAGTTGCACGCAGCTTTGAAGCGATTTACATTTGGGGAAACGAGGGTTGCGGCAAGACGCATCTGTTAACCGCCACAGCGCATGAGTCCGGAACAAATCGGACAGTAGATTTCTTGGACGGCCAATACATTGTTAGCGAGATTGCGGTCCAACCGGGGTCATTACTTATCATTGATAATGTTGACAAACTAAGCCCCGATGCCCAGATTGGCCTTTTTCGGATATTTAACGCGGCACGACTGATTGGACTCGGCCTGTTATTGGCCGGACGGGCGCCACCGCTTGAACTTGCGCTTCGAGAAGATTTGCGCACGCGAATTGGCCAGAGCATGATTTACGAGGTGCAAACATTGTCAGACACTGACAAGGGAGCCGCCTTGCGTCGACACGCACTCCTTCGCGGGATGCGCCTTGACGAGGGTATCGTCCACTATCTGATGCGACACGGGCGGCGCGACTTACCTTCACTAATGACCATGCTTGACGGCCTCGATCGACTTTCGTTAGAACAAAAGCGTCCGCCAACGCTACCACTGTTGCGCGAACTTATGCAATCCCGTCTGGAATTTACGCCCGATGAATCTGGCACTATTTGACCTTGATAACACACTACTGAGCGGCGATTCCGATTTCGAATGGGCGCAATTTCTGATTGGCAAAGGGGTGGTAGATCGCGAAGTGCAGGAAGCACGGAACCTCGAGTTTTACCAACATTATAAGGCTGGTACGCTCGACATCAACGCGTTTCTGGACTTTCAGTTGGCACCACTTTCGCGGCATTCACGCTCTAAGCTAATGGTGTGGCATAGAGAATTTATGGCTGAACGGATCAGGCCATTGATCGGATCCGCAGCTCGGTCCTTAGTCGCCGCTCATGCCACCAAAAACGACTTGATGTGTATCGTTACGGCAACAAATAGTTTCGTGACTGGACCCATCGCACGTGAGTTTGGCATCCCGCACCTCATCGGCACGATCCCCGCACAACGTGAGGGCGAGTTCACCGGTCAAGTGCATGGTCTGCCATCATTTCGAGAGGGAAAGATCACTCGCGTGGAATTGTGGCTAGAGTCAATGGGGCTCTGGTGGAACGATTTTGACCAAAGTTGGTTTTATAGCGATTCACTAAATGATTTACCACTGCTAGAGAAGGTGACAAATCCAGTTGCAGTGGATGCAGATGCAACCCTTAGACAAGCCGCTGCCGACCGAAAATGGCCGCAAATCAGTTTGCGCTGAAGTCGCTTGCTGAGTACCGAACGGCTGATCGCGAGTACGGCGCATAACAAGCTGACTTGATCTTACCCCAGAAAAACGTCCTACTTACCTGATGGGTAAACTGGGTAAAGGAAAGTCGGAAATGAACAAAACGAAAGTGGCGCAGGTGCGCGAAAAGTATGAGCAGGATTTCAAGTTGAAAGCAGTTCGATTGGTCAACAGCGGGCAATCGGTACCGGTCAAAGCGAAGAAACTTGACATGTCGGCGCAGACGCTGGGCACGTGGGCTTGGCTGAGCAGTTTAAAACCCGTTGGCGGTTGGTGAATTTCCATCTGAATGTCGCTCGATGGCGAGACGTCCGACATGCCCACGGTGACAGACATCAATTCAGGTAACCGACTGATCATTGGCGCACTGCCGTTATCGGCACTAAGAGTCCCCAGCATGCCGCTCTGTCGCTGTGAGGCCGGTTTTAGAGTGAATTGGCCAAGCTTGAAGCGCCCCAATGTGACTTGGTTGCTCCCTCGGCCTGATCGCGGCAATATTTTGGCAGCTCGGCTTGAACCATCTGAGCGATAGGCCGAATTAACTACCCGCGTTCGTCCGACAATTCTCTATGCCCGGTTAGCGGGCGCCGTCTTTCGCTCACTGACTTTGACTTTGTCTTTGACAGTCGCCCGACTCGGTTCAGTTTGCCCGTCGCCCCATGAAACCGAACACGCGTCGGGTCATCCATTTGGGCATGGCGCGAGTGGTGGCGGTCTGCATGATATTGAATTTGCCCGGAATGCGGATGACCTGACCCTTCATGCAGGCATCGTAGCCGGCGTCAGCAACTTCTTTGACATCGAGGACGCTGATGGCTGCGATGTTGACGAATTTCTCATTACTGGCGCTCATCGCATCCATCATCGGCGTAGCAGTGATACCAGGACACAAGGCGGTAAGGCTGACTCCCTTGCCGCGGAATTCTTCACTCAGAGATTCGGTCAGCGATAGCAGGTAGGCCTTGCTCGCCGCATAGGTCGCCATGAAGGGGAAGGGCAGGAAAGACGAGGTTGAGGCGACATTGAGCACGCGCCCGTGGCCGCGTTCAGCCATGGCCGGAAGAAAGCGCGCCAGAATTTCGGTGGTCGCGCTGATGTTGAGTGCAATCAGATCCTGATTTGCCTCCGGGCCAATCTCCGTGAATCTTCCGACATGATTGATACCGGCGTTGTTGACCAAGATGTCGATGTCGAGCTTGCGTCGCTTCAGCGTTGCCGCGAGTTTCGCGACTTCGCCTGGTTTGGCGAGGTCGGAGGCAATGACGATGGCGTCAATGTGATCCTTAGCTTTCAGTTCTTCAGCCAGAGTCTTGAGTTTGTCGGCACTGCGTGCGACCAGGACCAGATCGTATCCGGCACGGGCAAAGCGACGGGCCAGCGCCTCGCCGATGCCGCCTGAGGCACCGGTGACGAGTACGCGATCAGTGGGGCGTGATTTATTCATGAGCATCTCCGATGATTTTGTGTGGCGCCAGTTTTGAAAGATAAACCAGTATGCCAATGCGGTCAAGGAAGCTGAATTTGCTGTCGCCGAGACGCTGACGGGGTAGCCAATTCAACTTACTTGTTGTTGCCTAGGGCAGCACATGGTGTACCATGACGTGGATGTGATTTTTCTCATCATTGCCACGCGGAGTAAGATTGGCGCCCGGGCCAATTTTTGGCGGTTGCACTAGTATTGCCTAACACTCAGGCCCGTCACTCAAAATGAGAGGCCTCTACCGGAGTCACCCACTGTCAATGTCCAACAGTCGAAGGAAGACCGGAGCAACAAGTGATGGCCAAGGCACTGGTTCGGCCCAGGAAGTGGATGTCTTTGCGGAGTCTGCTCCCAAAGTTCTGCGACGTCTCGTGCTATTAGGCGTCATTGCGCCGCTCATCCAACTCGCATATAACGCCTGGATTGGTCAGGCCCTGCTTCTCTTAAAACTACAAATCGTAGCGATTGTCGTCATGGCACTTTGCTATTGGGAGCTTCGTGCCGGGCGCGTTGCTCGTGGATTGCGACTGTTTAGTTGGGCAATGTGGTTTTTCGCATACTACGCGGCATTCACTGTCGCCGGGATGCATACGCCAGCTTTGATTCTGATCCCATGTATGACAATGATCGTTGCATGGAGCCAGGGACGGCGTGCGGCCTATACGATGATGTTCGCGAGCGTTGGCGCACTGATCTTGCTTGTGCTTGCCGGCCGAAACGACTGGTTGCCGCCACCAACCCTGCGCACACCGGAACAAACGTTGATCACGTATGTGGCAACGATCATCATTGTTGGTGTAGTCGCCATTGTTATCGCCGACAATGTGAGATCCCTTATTGCAAAAGCCCGCAGTGCGTCGGCACAGCTGCGGTCGATGCTTGATTCGGCAACCGAGGTAGCCATCATTTCCATGGACCTTTCGGGTCACGTCACCATGTTCAATCCGGGCGCACAGCAGATGCTCGGCTACGATGAGCAGGAAATGCTTGGGCAGCTTGTCGGCAAATATGTGCCCAGCTACGGCATGAAAGCGCGAGCAAACGATTTAAGTAAAGCGTTGGGGGCGCACAAGGTTGGCGAGCGTCCGGAAGACATTGTCGCGGCCACCATCGAGTTGGGAGGGATTGCATGCAACTCCACCTATACTCACAAAGATGGTCACGATCTGCACGTCTCGGTGGTAACGAGCGTGGTCAAGGATGACGAAGGGCAGCCTGTGGCATTGTTAAGCATCGCCCGGGACGTCACCGCCCAGATCGCCGCCGAAGCCAGTGTGCTCAAGCTCAACTTAAACCTTGAAACGAAAGTGCGGGAACGTACGGCGGAGGTGGAAGACGCCCTGGCTCGCGTTCGTGAGCGTACTGAAGAACTGCAACGGACCTATGATGACTTGCACGCCACCAAGGACAAACTGGTTCAGGCCGAGAAACTCGCTTCGTTAGGTTCACTGGTCGCGGCGGTGGCTCATGAACTCAATACTCCGATTGGAACTTGCGTGTCGGTCTCAAGCACTTTGGGCAACAGAGTGACCAGCCTGAAGACCGAAGTGGCAAGCGGGGCAGTCAGAAAGTCGGCGCTGGAGGCGTTCTTTGCCGATGCAGAGAACGCGACAAGCCTTCTGAATCGGAACCTGGAGCGCAGTGCGCGGCTGATTTCAACCTTTCGCCAAGTGGCGGCCGATGCCCGTTCGCTGAACCGTAAGGTTGTGTCACTAAGCACACTAATGAAAGAGTTGAACACCGGACTGGCGTTGCAGTTGAGGGGAAGCCCAATTGAATTGAAATGTCAGGTCATTCACGACGGCGAAATTGACAGTTACCCGGAAGCGATTACAAATGTTATTGATCAGTTGATAGACAACGCTCTGAAGCATGGCTTTGAGGGCCGCACGAACGGAACAATTACTTTGTCCGCGCAGGCCAATGACGTGTCCGTCACATTCAGCGTGGTCGATGATGGTGTTGGCATGGACGAGGCGACTTGCCGTCGCGCCTTCGATCCCTTCTTCACCACCCGACTGGGAAAGGGCACCAGCGGTCTGGGTTTGTATATCTGCTACAACCTGGTCACCGGGCCGCTGGGGGGAACCATTGGTGTGACAAGCACTCAAGGCGATGGTAGTTGCTTTACCCTCACGCTGCCGTGCGTCGCACCCAATTTGTCAGTCGCCTAAGCTGTTACCCCTGCAGCAGTTGGCGCAGGGTCTGAGCATTAATCGGCTTTGGCAGCGCCCCCAAACAGGGCACCCCCATCAGATCGAGCAGCGATTTTGCGGCATCGACCAGCGTACTGCTCTGCCCCGAGACGATGATGATGGGAAAGCGATAATGCTGTTCATGCATCTGCTCAAAGAACTCGATGCCATTCATTACCGGCATTTCAAGATCGACCAGCGCCAAGGCCGGTGGCGAGTTGAGATTAGCCAGAACTGCCAGCGCTTCAGCGCCATCGTTGGCCTCATGTATGACTGACGCACCCAGTGCGCGGCACAGTTCCACAGCCGCCGACCGCTGAAGATCACTGTCATCCACGACGAGCACCGAACTGAGAAAACTCATTGGTTTACTAACACTCATGCTTGGATTCCCGTTATCAAACGTCGGCCTATGCTAGCGCAAGTTGGTCGGGACTATATGACGGACGTAGCCGCCCTTCCAGGTAGGCCGCAAGATTTGCTCGGGCGTCAATCGCACCGTCGAGTTTCCGTAATTTCTGAGGACGAATGCAATGCGTCGGTCTACGATCATTCTGCCTGCGTGGAAGGGGAATGGCCAAGGATCCAGTCTGGCAAGCCATTCTGAAACGCTACCACATTTCGGGGAACTGATCAGCGTCGACTAGCGTCTCGCCGGCGCCGACTTTCAATTACCCGTGCTGGCGGCACAAGCCCTGGCCAGCTTTTCGGCAGCAGCCTTGGTGTTTTGCGCAGACAAATCAGCGCCTGCCGCAGCAATTAGTTCAGCAATCTCGTGACCGCGCTCGGGCGTCTTTGTCTGTTGCTCCCGCGCCATCGGAATAGCACGAGAGGCCTGACGAAGCAACACGTCGATTTGCGCCGCATCGTCGCGCCGCGATGCAAGGTTGGCCGTGTCAGTGCGATTCATGCGTGCCATCAGTCCGCCCGCTGCACATACCGCATCACGTACCAGCAAATCGACCCTTGTTGGCTTGTAGCGGC
>CAZAGR010000031.1:0-13491 GCA_964484585.1 uncultured Propionivibrio sp.
GGCCAATGCAGAGTTCTTCGGATGCGGGTGGGTGGCTCATTTGCTTGGCTCCGGTAAGGGCTGTTCTGGCAAGAAAGACGGGTTAAAGGCAGGGTTGATCGGCTTTTATGCAGAGTGACAGATCGTTATTATCGAGGCAATCTACCCGGAGAGAGTCTTCGAGTACCGGTGCAACCAGAAAAATACACGCTGCCGCGCTATGCCCAATGTAAAAAACGCCGAACAGACAATGCAAATCACCCTGCCGGGGTGGGCGGCGTGATTGAGTTCGTCCAAGCGTACTGGCGCGAGGTAATTTTTGTGCTGGTGGGCCTGACCGGTGTTTTCCTTGTCAGCAGCGTACTTGCTTTGATCCGAGTCGGTCAGCAACACCCGGACTCCGAACATGATGGGAAAATCTCCGTGGCAGACGTTTTGGTCGAGCCCGGAATCAAGCCCGCCGAGCCGATCATGGAATCCTCTGTGCCAAATCAACCCTCGATGCCAAATGAGCCTTTGGTCACCAAGGATTTTCTCTATTCGATGCATCGTGCGGCAATGGTCCCGTCGGTAGATGAAATCGATGCACCGGTGCGCAAGCGTTTTTTTGCGCCTACGCCACTCAAAGATGTTGCTGATGTGGGTGGTGTCGCGCACCTTCCCCGTGCGGCCGAAAATTTTGCTGATGAATTGATCAAGTCGAATGTCGAGGTCGAACTGCAGCAGTTGCGACGTGAGAGTGCCGCTCTTCGCGACGAGGTGCTCCGTGTGCGTGAAGAGCTTGCCGGCATCAAGGCGTCGCGAAACGTCTCGCCTCTGTACGGGGAGGCGATGTCGCTTGCCCAGCAGGGTGTTCCGGCGGACGGTATCGCCGGGCAATGTGGCATATCGCTGGGCGAGGCTGAACTGGTCGCCGCTCTCGCTCGTGGCGAAGCCGTCGACGAATCCGCCGGTAATAGACTAGAACCCGTTTTACATGAGACCCGCAATGTCAGAAAACGCGACCCAAGAACCGGCACCAACGGATGACGATGCAATAAGGCAGCGCCTGCTCGGCCGAATTGCCGTGGCGGCGGTGATTATTGTCGGCCTGTTGGGCAGTCTGGCGATGTTTGACGCCCTCTATACGCCGTCGGCCGAGCCACCCGTGGATCTTGCCGAGCCGCAAAAGGCACCGCTGCCCGCGGTCGCTACGCAAACCCCGGTTGCCGGCGACGCGACGTCGGAAAAGCCCGTTGTAGCAAGCGCTGAAACTGAAGCGAGCGGACCCGGCGGCGCTTCAGCGACTTCGCCAACGGATACGTCTGTGCCCGCTTCAGCGCCGCCGCCCCCAGAAATCAGTGCTTCGCCCGGATCTCCGCCCCTGCAAGCGCTGCCGCAGGAAAAGCCGCTGACGCGCCCGGCCACGGCCAAGCCGGCGCTGATCCGGCCAAGCGAACCTGCGCTTTTGCCGCCGATGACCCGGCCCGATCCGCGCCGTGAAATTGCCCGCAGCCAAGGGGGCGCGCATGCTCCCGCCTCACGACCGCTGGCGCAGGCGCTCGAGCATCAGGCTGAGCGGATGTTTGCCCTGCAACTGGGTGTTTTCAGTAATATTGCAAATGCTGAGGATTTGCGGGCCAAACTTGAGCAAGCTGGAATACCGGCTACCGTCGAAGCGCGTGTTCGGGCCGGACCTTTCGCCAATCGTGCCGAAGCCGAGGGTGCGCGTGAAAAACTCAAGGCTTTGGGTATCGCCGAGAGCATTATGGTTTCCGTGAAAAAATGACAATGCCGACATGGATGGTTCCACTATGACTATCGACAGCCCCCGTTTCGGCAGCTTGACTATCGAGCCCAGCCGCATTATTGAGTTTCCCGTCGGTCTCGCCGGATTTGAGCAGTGCAAGCGCTTCACACTGTTTCATCCGGATGACGAGAATCCACGGTACTTTATTCTGCAGTCGCTCGATGATCCGTCCGTGGCATTCAATATTGCCGATCCGGGCCTGTTTGGTTTCAATTACGATATTCAGCTCTCTGACGATGACATGGCCTTGATTGGCATGACGGATCCGGCGCAGGTCGTCGTTGTCGTGATTCTGGCCAAGGATGCAGATGGTGCGCCGGTCCGTGCCAACCTGAAAGCGCCGTTGGTAATCAACCTGGAATCCCGTCGCGGTTTGCAGCATATTTTTTCGCATCTCAATTACGACGTCGCAGAAAAGGGAGCCTGAGATGGCTAGCTCGCGCAAGATCATCCGCTGCACCACGGCGCCCGCTGCAATTGGTATTTACTCGCAGGCGGTGCAGGTCGGCAACACGATTTATCTCTCGGGACAAATCCCACTTGACCCGGTCACCATGCAGATGGCCGAGGGAATCGATGCGCAAATCGTACGTGTATTTGAAAACCTCAAAGCGGTCGCCGAAGCCGCCGGCGCCAGTCTCAACGATGCCGTCAAAGTCAATATTTACCTGACCGACCTGGCTAATTTTGCCAAGGTCAATGAGGTCATGGCACGCTACGTTGTCGAGCCCTATCCGGCCCGTGCGGCAGTCGGAGTTAAAGAGCTTCCGCTCGGATCGCTGGTCGAGGCGGATGCGGTTCTGGTGATTGACTAAACCTTTCTGCTCGAAAAATGCGCTTGACCACGGGGAGCACGGGGGACACCGGGCGGAAATCGGGTTGAGTATTTGACGGTCCCCGTGCTCCCCGTGTCCCCCGTGGTGAAATGTAGTTGGGTTCGACTCCGAAAAAACTGACACGCAAGCCTAAGACCGCCATAGCCAACACGCTGGCGGCGAAACTCGCACGTCTGGGCTTGCGCACCGATGCCGATTTCATCGTTCATTTGCCGTTGCGCTACGAAGACGAAACCTGCATCACCCGTATTGCTGACGCACAGCCAGGTTTCCCGACACAGTTTGAAGTTGAGGTGGTGGATAGTGAAGTCACCTTCCGGCCGCGGCGCCAATTGATCGCGCGCGTTCGTGACGACAGTGGCGCGCTGAGTCTGCGGTTTCTGAATTTTTATCCGAGCCAGCAGAAGGCGCTCCAACCGGGAAGCCGCTTGAGGGTGTTCGGGGAAATTCACGACGCTTACCTTGGGGAAGAAATCATCCACCCGCGCTTCCATTTGGTGGGTGAGGCAGAACCCTTGCCCGAATGTTTGACGCCGGTTTATCCGACCACCGCGGGACTGGGTCAGACGACGCTTCGCCGTTTGATTCAACGCGCCCTTGCCCGCCTCATTGAGGCCGACAAGTTGCGGGATACGCTTTCTCCGCTGGTCCGCGAGCGGATGCAATTGCCGGATTTTTCTGCCGCTGTACGTCTATTGCATACGCCTCCTGCGGATGTCTCCTTGGCCGAGCTCGAATCCCGCCAACATCCCGCCTGGCGTCGTGTCCAGTTCGATGAGCTGTTGGCGCAACAACTTAGTCTCCGCCGCGCCTACGCCGCGAGGCGTTTGCGGGGCGCGCCGCGGCTCACTGCGACCGCCGACCTTACCGGGGCGTTGCTGCAGTCTTTACCCTTCCGGCTTACGGTGGCACAACAGCGAACATGGGCAGAAATCGCCACTGACCTGGTGCAAGCGCATCCGATGCAACGACTACTGCAGGGCGATGTCGGTAGTGGCAAGACGATTGTTGCCGCGCTGGCAATGTTGCAGGCAGTCGAGGCCGGGTATCAAGCTGCGCTGATGGCGCCGACCGAAATTCTGGCTGAGCAGCATTACCGCAAACTGAGCCAATGGTTGACCCCGCTGGGGCTGGATGTAACCTGGATCACCGGCAGTTTGAAGGTAAAGGAAAAGCGCATGGCGTTGCAAAAAGTCGGCGCTGGCGAGACGGCGTTGGTGGTTGGAACACATGCCCTGATCGAGGACGGCGTCGAGTTTCCCCGTCTTGGTCTCGCGATCGTCGATGAGCAGCACCGCTTTGGCGTTCGCCAGCGTCTGGCATTGAAGGACAAGGGCCAGTTTGCGCACCAGCTGACCATGTCGGCGACGCCGATCCCGCGCACGCTGGCCATGAGCCTGTATGCTGATCTTGATGTTTCCGTGCTTGACGAACTGCCGCCAGGCCGCACGCCGGTGGTGACCAAGCTGGTTGCCGCCGGGCGGCGCGATGATGTTCTCGCACGCGTCCGTATCGCCTGCCTTGCAGGCGGACAGGCGTACTGGGTTTGTCCGCTCATTGAAGAGTCGGAATTTCTGCAACTCAAGACTGCGGAGGAGACCTATGCCCATTTGGTCGCGGCGATGCCCGAGCTGCGCATCGGGTTGGTCCATGGCCGTTTGAAGAATGACGAAAAGGCGCGCGTAATGGCGGCGTTTGCCGCCAACGAAATTCAGTTGCTGGTCGCCACGACAGTCATCGAGGTCGGCGTCGATGTGCCCAATGCCAGCCTGATGGTGATCGAGCATGCCGAACGTTTCGGGCTGGCGCAGTTGCATCAATTGCGCGGCCGTGTTGGCCGTGGTGCCGCTCAATCGGCGTGTATCCTGCTCTACGCTCAGCCGTTGGGCCAACTGGCGCGGGCCAGGCTCAAGATCATTTATGAAAACAATGACGGATTTGAAATTGCCAATCAGGATCTCCATCTGCGGGGCCCCGGGGAATTCATCGGCGCTCGCCAATCGGGTCTGCCGCTCTTGCGCTACGCGGATCTCGAGGACAGCGAGATGGTCGCCGCGGCGCGTGCAGAGGCCGAGCGTATGCTGTCAGAAAATCCGGATCTCGTCGACACCCATCTCAGCCGCTGGTTGGGTGGACGTGAAGAATTGCTGAAAGCCTGATGCCAATGAGCCAGGTTTTGAAGTGTCATCGCTCCGATCGTCACGCACGGCGACCCGATGGCGGCGGATGGCAGCCGCTGGTGTCCTTGTCTGTGCGCTTGGCCGGCGGCGGTGGCATGATGAACTGGTTGCGCGAATCGGCGTCGCTGACGGCCCGTCTGCAGTGCCATGGCCCGACTACCGTGATGCGGGTTCGTCAGTGCCGGGCACTTGCGGATCGCGACGAGCGCTGGTTTGTCGGGGGCGCCTTGGCGCGAAAAGTCATGGTGCGTGAAGTGGTCCTCAAAGTGTCTGGCGAGCCTTGGGTCTTCGCACATACGGTCGCCAATGCGCCAGCACTCCGATTGCTGCGCCGTGCCGGACGCAATGCGCTTGCGGTGGTTTTGTTCTCTGATCCGCGAGTGCTCGCGGGTCCGTTGCACTTCCGCCAGTTGGATGCGCGGCACCCCCTTCATCGTGCGGCCGGCCGCTACTGCGCGGCAATACCGTCGACACCATCGCCACAAGGACTGATGGCTCGCCGTGCGGAGTTTCGTCGCGGCAAAGCCCGGCTACTGGTGACGGAGGTGTTTTTGCCCGCAATCCAAGGCGACCGACTGTCGGTTTAAGTCTTCAGCGCTTCGGAAAGTCGCGGTAGAGCGAAGTCTTCGACTTGAGGCGCTGTTTCCACTTTGTTGCGTCCGCTTGCTTTGGCTCGATACAGGGCCGAGTCGGCGCGATGCATCAGTTCCTCGACGGTCTCGCCGCTGCGCACGCGTTCGGCCACGCCAAAGCTGCCGGTCACACGGAGAGTTTCGCCGGATGGCAGGGGAATTTCGAGTTTCTCCAGGGCCACGCGCAGGCGCTCGGCGGCGGTGGCGGCAAGGGTCAATCCAAACTCGGGTAGCAGTACGCCAAATTCTTCTCCTCCCAATCGGGCCAGCAGATCAACGTGACGGACGCATTCGCCAAGCTGATTGCCAAGTGCGCGCAATACCGCGTCGCCGGTCTCGTGGCCGTAGGAATCATTGACCACCTTGAAGTGATCGAGATCGAACATGATCAAGGATGTGGTGTGCAGATACCGATCATTCCGGTCCAGCTCACTGACCGCAGTGGCGATGAATTTACGCCGGTTGGCCAGTCCGGTGAGCATGTCGCTATGGGCAAGCTGCTCGAGTTCCAGGCTTTTCTCGCCGAGCAGTCTGTGACCTTCGGCGAGCGCGGCCGCCGCATCGGAAAGCACCTGAAGTTCTTCGATAGCTTCGTGGCCGCGGGTCAGGTGGTAACCCTCGTGTGCCAACGCAAGTGCTCCAGATAGGCGCACCAAAGGTCGTACCAGCAGGGAAAACAGTCCCGCCAGCGCCAATAGCAGCGCCAAAATGATGAGCATACTGATCCTGATCAGATACTCGCGGGCATCGCGGGCCGCCGTGATGATTTTGTCCGCATCCTCGGCTGCTGCGGTTGAGGCATCGGCGCCCAGCGATTCTGAATAATCAAACAAGCGCTGGGCTACCGGCGCCCCGGCGAACAAGAGTGGCCGCGCGCGCACGGGGACCGCCGCGGGCGAGCTCCTCCAGATTCCGGTCGATTAAATTCAGCGCCTCAGTCACCATTGCGCGGAGCTCGGGGTTGCCTTGCAAGGAGCCGTCGGCAGCGATGCTTTCCAGTTCGCTGCGCAATTCGGCGCGTTTGCCGGCGTCATTAATCCAAAGAATGGACTGACCCGTGCGAGCCAATCGTTCCAGACCGCGTACCATGCGTGTGGCCTCAAACACTTGCGGTATCGCCACGTCAAAGATACGTTCCGCCGCCCGCTCTATGGTTGTCTGCTGCTTCAATACCAACAGGGTCGCAATTACAAGCACCAGCACCAGTATCAGAGTACCAGTGGCGGCCACAGGGATGATGCGCCAGCGCGAACGCGGCGGAGAGTTCTGCATTGCAACAGATTAGTTCCTTGCCGGAATTAAGTCCAGATGCCGCTTTTTGGTGCGGCCGGTACAATTCGCCGCATGACTTTGGATGCCTTGAAGCAACGGTTGGACTTATATGAGAAGCTGATGCGGCTGGACAAGCCGGTTGGCACCTTGTTGCTGTTGTGGCCGACCTTGTGGGGTTTGTGGTTTGCCGCCCGGGGCCACCCGGACTGGATGCTGGTCTGGATTTTTTGTCTTGGCACGCTGCTGATGCGCTCGGCGGGTTGTGTAATCAACGATTATGCCGACCGCGATTTCGATCCGCATGTAGAGCGTACGCGCGAACGTCCGTTGGCGGCGCGGCGGGTGAGTACGCGCGAAGCCATGGTACTTGCCGCGACGCTGACATTTTTTGCGGGATTGTTGATCCTGCCGCTCAACCATCTGGTGTGGGGTCTGGCCGTGGTGGCGGTATTTCTCGCCGTCAGTTATCCGTTCACCAAGCGTTTTTTTGCACTGCCGCAGGCTTACCTCGGCATCGCCTTTGGCTTTGGCATCCCGATGGCGTTTGCGGCGGTCCGCGAGGACGTCCCCGTGGTGGCCTGGTGGCTTTTGCTGGCCAACGTGTTTTGGGTCATCGCCTACGATACCGAGTACGCGATGGTGGATCGCGAGGACGATTTGAAAATAGGCATCCGTACCTCGGCGATCACCTTTGGCCGCTTCGATGTCGCGGCGGTGATGATGAGTTACGCGAGCGCGCTGGGGATTTTCGCGGCAGTCGGATATTGGCAAGGCCTGGGCAGATTCTTTCAGGCAGGTGTTGTCGTTGCGCTGATGATTGCCATGTATCACTTCACACTCATTCGTGGCCGGGAACGCGCCAACTGCTTCAAGGCATTCCGCCATAACAACTGGATTGGTGCGGCGCTGTTTGCTGGTCTGGTGGCAGACATGAATCTGCGTCCCTGGATCGGGTACTGAGATGCCTCCGGCGCATCACCGTCCGAAGGGTTTTAGCAACAGCGATGCCGCCGTGGTCATCGGCGATTTTCCCTGGCATGAGATGGTCTGGCGCACGCTGCGTGGCGACTTCAAGCCGCTAGGACCACCTGTCGGTGGCTATGCGAAGTTCGCGCGTGACTGGAGTGTGCCGGTCGATCACGCCCGCTTGGCGCAGCGCCAATACGAGCCGGTGGTTACGTGGCTCGGCCATGTGAGCATCCTGTTGCAGGTTGCTGGGATGAATATCCTGATTGATCCCACGCTGGCCGACTTTGCCGGCCCCTTTGGTCGCGTTGGCGCGCCGCGTCGTGTCCCGCCGCCACTAACGCCGGAGCAGTTGCCACCGATCGATGTGGTGTTGATTTCGCATAATCACTACGATCATTTATGTGATGCCACCTTGGCCCGATTGCTGGCTGCCGGGCAGGCGCCGCGTTTCTTTGTGCCGTCGGGCTTGAAAGCCTGGTTCGATTCGCGCGATATTCCCAAGGTGACGGAATTCGACTGGTGGGATACGGTCGATCTGATTCCGGATATCTTGCGCATCCATTTCACCCCCGCACAGCATTGGAGCCGGCGCACGCCATTCGACACTAACGCGACGCTATGGGGTGGCTATCTCGTGGATTGGCAGCGCAAAGGCGCGGCAGATTGGCGCTTCCTGTTTCCTGGCGACACGGGCTATTCCGCTGACTTCAAGGAAATTCGCCGCCGCCTCGGCGTGGTCGATTTTCTCGCTTTGCCAATTGGCGCTTATCTGCCGCGCGACTTTATGCGACCCATGCACGTCAACCCGGAAGATGCCGTGCAACTGATGCTCGATCTTGATGCGCGGCAGGCGATGGGCGTGCATTGGGGCACCTTCATGCTGACCCAGGAAGCCTTCGATCATCCGCCACGCGATCTGGCAGCGGCGTTACGCCAGCGCCGACTTTCCAGTGACCGTGTCTGGTTGATGAAGCATGGAGAAACGCGGTCGATTCCGCTGGTCGATTCGCAGTAGCGCTTGGGTCGAGGGGAGAGCCGCTCTCACTTCCATTGTTTTTCTATTTCGAGGAAGCGTCCATTCTTGTGGATGATTTCAAACCCGCGATCGAGTAACTCGATGTAGCGGCCGCTATTCGGGAACGTCTTGGAAAACGCGGTATAGAGTTTTAACTCCTCGATGACGCCCACCGCAACCAGCTTCCCTTCGAATTCGGCCGGGTGCTCCTTGATCAGGAGATTCGCCACTTTTTCGTAAGCGAGCGCAAAATCAGTGCGACCGGCAGCAAGTTTGCGGAATCCGCTTAGGTCATTGGGTGAGTTGTCACGAATCACCTTTTGATTGGAATCGAACGCGTCGCCGTACTCATAGGTATGCGATACGGCAACGCGCTTGCCTTCCAGCGCGGCGACATCGATATTTCGTTGAGGGTAATCACTACGCGCGTAAATGGTGCTCCGACTGGTGAACATCGCCCGCTTGTGCCAGAGGAAGTCGCCTTCAACCATGCTGGAGCGCGCCGTGTTGAAACAGCCGAGTAGAGAGCCATCTTTGACCAACTTTGTGCACCGCGCATAGGGCAGTGGTTCAAAGCGTGCATCAATATTCACGGCGGCGAACGCCGCACGCACAATGTCCACCGTGAATCCGCGGGCTTCGCCCTTGATGATGCCCGAATAGGGATACCAGGCGTCCTCGGCACCCAGGGTGATTGTCTCGGCTATGCTTGGGCAGGACCCTAGCAGTGAAAGTAATACAACTAGGACGCGAAAAAAGGACATGCTCTCTTTGCCCGGGTGCATGTGGCGTTTTCTTGTTGAATCCGCCGGCTCATAAAGCCTTGTCTTTCTGTTCGCCAAACACGCGCTTCCCGGCGCTGACGATCGCGTAGACTTGAACTTCGGTGAGAGCGGGATATCGCTCGCGCAGTGTCCTGAAGGCCAAATGCTCATGGGTTCGCCCGGCCCACGAATTGGCTTCGTCGAAGAAGGGACGGATGATTTCGTACGCCTCCTCAAAAATCGCCCGCAAGCCTTCATCGGCTCGCCGTTCAACGGATGGCTTGCTTTCACTCATAAGTTGTCTCCGTGCGATGCGTTGACGGATACTACTGCAGCTTTCGGTCTAGTGCATTCTTGTGGCGTGCCGTGCGACATTGATTGTCGTCGGGCGCTCCGGCCCAGACTGAAAACATTGGGGTATTCTGTTGTTGCAAGTACTTGCAAGACAAAAATAGATGACGAATTTTTTTAGGGGGAATCATGCACATTCGCACTACGATAATAGGGTTTGCCATCGCGGTGATCTTGCCGACTCTGGCGCTGGCAGACTCATGCAGGACCGACTGCGGCAAGGCGGTCTCGGTGCATGAGGAAAAACGCGAGGGAAAGGCAAGCGCAGTCGGCCTCGTTGGAGGCGCCGTGGTGGGTGGTTTGCTTGGCAATCAGGTTGGTAAGGGAAAAGGTAATACTCTGGCCACCGTCGCCGGTGCCGCGGGAGGCGCCTACGCGGGACGCGAAGTCGAAAAGAAAGCGACCGAAAAAAAAGTGCAAGTCGTTACTGTCAAAATGGACGACGGCAAGACGCGCAAATTTGAGTACGAGAATGCCTCCCAGTTTGCCGACGGCGATCGGGTGCAACTCAGTAACAATAAGCTGCAACGCTATACGGGCAAGTAAGCCGGTCACCGGCTGTGAAGTTTTGAATTCACTCGGTACGAGGCTCCGGAGTGGGTGGTTGGATTCGCCTCTTCGCCGGCATCCGCAAAGTTGACCGGCCGCAGTCACCGCAGTCACCGCAGTCACTTTAGGTCAGCGCGTTCCTTCGCGAATTTTCCTGCGGGTGAATGACTATCGTTAGGTGGCTGCGATTACACTCACGCCATGAACTATCACGACCTTCGCGACTTTATCGCGCAACTGGAAAAACTCGGCGAACTCAAGCGCATTGCGGTCGAGGTTGATCCCAATCTTGAAATGACGGAAATCGCTGATCGCGTGCTGCGGGCCGGCGGGCCGGCTTTGCTTTTCGAGCGCCCCAAAGGTCATTCGATGCCGGTGCTGGCCAATCTGTTCGGTACGCCACAACGGGTGGCCTTGGGAATGGGCGCGGATGCGGATTGGAAAACTTCACTGCGCGAAGTCGGCAAACTTCTGGCCTACCTCAAGGAACCGGAGCCGCCAAAGGGACTGCGCGACGCCTGGGATAAGTGGCCGGTGCTCAAACAGGTGCTCAACATGTCGCCCAAGGTTGTGTCCTCGGCGCCGTGTCAGGAAGTTGTTTGGGATGGTAAAGACGTTGATCTGTCGCGTCTGCCGATTCAGACCTGCTGGCCGGAAGACGCGGCACCGTTGATTACCTGGGGCCTCGTAGTGACGCGCGGTCCGCAGAAGGCACGGCAGAATCTCGGCATCTATCGGCAGCAGGTGCTGGGCGCCAATAAGCTGATCATGCGTTGGCTGGCCCATCGCGGCGGGGCACTTGATTACCGCGAACATTGCCTTGCCAATCCGGGGCAGCCGTTTCCGCTCGCAGTTGTGCTGGGCTGTGATCCGGCGACGATCCTTGCGGCAGTGACGCCGGTGCCGGATACGATTTCCGAATATCAGTTTGCAGGTTTACTTCGTGGATCGAAAACCGAGCTGGTCAAGTGCATGCGCTCAGACCTGCAGGTGCCGGCCTCCAGCGAGATCGTACTCGAAGGCGTCATTCATCCGGGTGAAGTGGCACTCGAGGGACCCTATGGCGATCACACCGGCTACTACAACGAGCAGGCCGAGTTTCCGGTTTTTACTGTCGAGCGCATCAGCATGCGCAAAGATCCGATCTACCATTCGACTTACACCGGCAAGCCACCAGACGAGCCGGCGATGCTGGGCCTTGCTCTGAACGAAGTGTTTGTACCTCTATTGCAAAAGCAATTTCCTGAAATTGTTGATTTTTATCTGCCGCCAGAGGGCTGTTCCTACCGCCTGGCGGTGGTGAGTCTGAAGAAGCAATATCCAGGACATGCCAAACGGGTGATGTTCGGCATCTGGAGTTTCCTGCGCCAGTTCATGTACACCAAATTCATCATCGTTGTCGACGACGATGTCGATGTGCGCGAATGGAAAGAAGTGATCTGGGCGCTGACGACGCGCGTCGATGCCGCCCGTGACACGCTGATTGCCCAGAATACTCCGATCGATTACCTTGATTTTGCCTCGCCGGTGGCGGGGCTGGGTAGCAAGATGGGCATTGATGCGACCAACAAATGGCCCGGCGAAACCACGCGTGAATGGGGCCGGCCTATCGTGATGGACGCAGCGGTGAAGCAGCGGGTCGACGCGATGTGGAAGGACCTAGGCTTGTGACCACGGCAGTCGCCGTGCGCGTGCTGGATTTCTCCGATCTCGCGCACAGGCTTGCGTTTCTCGATCTGCTTGACCACTACGCTCTTGATCCGATGGGCGGCGGGCACGGATTGAGCGAGACGGTGCGGGCCACCCTGGTGGCGGCACTTTCGGAGGTGCGGAATTATCACGGCGCACTCGCCTGGCAAGGCGATGAAGCCATCGGTCTGATCAATTGCTTTATCGGTTTCTCGACATTCGCCGCAGCACCTTTGCTGAACGTTCATGATCTGGTGGTCAGGCAAGATCGGCGTGGCGCAGGGATTGGTACCGCGCTGCTGGCCCATGCGGAATGCCTGGCGCGCGAGTTGGGCTGCTGCAAGATCACTCTTGAAGTTCTGTCCGGTAATATGGCTGCACAAACCGTCTACCAACGGGTCGGTTACCGTCCGTACGTTCTCGATCCGCGGGCTGGTCATGCGGTGCTTTTGGAGAAGCGGCTATGAACTTTGGTTCTTGGCCGGGGTGTCTGTAATTGGCGCAATAAAGGCAAAGCAGTCCATCGCCAGTGCACCGAGGGTAAAGCCGCGATGTGCGCTTTGCAAGGTGTAGTCAGCCCCCGCGGCACCCAGAGCGACAAAGATAGGGAGCAGGTGTTCTTCGCTTGGGTGCGCTCGCTCGGCGTGTGGCGCTTGTCGCCGATAGTCGAACAAGGCCGACAAGTCACGCCGTGCCATTGCATCAACAAACCAGTCCCGAAACTCTTCGGCATAGGAAGTCGCTTCACCCTCCGGTGCGTCAAAGGCGATATCGCCCAGATTATGGGTAAGCCCGCCTGACGCAATGATCAGGGTACCGTCGCTGAGCAAAGGCGCGAGCTTCTGACCCAGCGTGTAGTGTTCTGCAGGTGATTGGATGGGTATCACAGAAAATTGAACCACCGGGACGTCCGCCTGCGGATACATGCCGCGCATCGGCATCCAGGCACCATGGTCCAAGCCCCGCTGGTGATCAATGGCAATGCCTGGTAGCAGTCCGGCAACCTTCTGCGCTAAAGCGATCGCCCCGGGCGCCGGATAGTGAATGTCATACAAGGTGTGGGGAAAGCCATGGAAGTCATGGATGGTTTGCGGTTGCTCCGCCGCACTGACCGCCGGAGCAGTCGTTGTCCAGTGTGCGGAGACGACCAGTATGCTTTGTGGGCGTGGCAGCGACTGGGCCAGTGCCGCCCATGCTGGAACACTATTGCCGGGTTCAATGGCCAGCATGGGCGAACCGTGAGAGATAAATAGTGACGGGAATTTGTGCAGTGTATTCATGTGCGCCAGTGTATTCGCTGTGATGACGCCGACTATCGCCGATTACCAAAGTGCGAGCGAATCGGTCAAAATCTAGCCCTTGCGCACTCTTCCGGAGACTATCCATGCAGTATCGACGCCTTGGCCGTAGTGGCCTGCAAGTCAGCGAGCTTTCCCTCGGTTCCTGGGTGACCTATCACAACCAGG
>CAZAGR010000032.1:0-13258 GCA_964484585.1 uncultured Propionivibrio sp.
GCTGTCGGTGGTCGGAGCGGACGAGGCCGGTCGAAGTCTCGCCCGATTGATGTCTGCATCAGCGGTCGATGCCAGCCTGCATGAAGATCCGTCGCTCAACACAACCGTCAAGTTGCGGGTCGTGGCGCGGCAGCAGCAGCTTTTACGGATCGACTTCGAGAATGCGCCGGACCACGAGGTTTTGCGCGCCAAGTTAGCCGAATTTTCAGTGCGGGTGGCGGAGTGCGATGTAGTGATCCTTTCTGACTACGGTAAGGGCGGGCTGAATCACATGACCGAGATGATTCGGCTGGCGAAGGAAGCCGGCAAGCCGGTGCTGGTTGATCCGAAGGGTGACGATTACACGCGGTATGCCGGCGCAACCTTACTGACGCCCAATCGTGGTGAGCTGCGGCAGGTGATCGGGCGCTGGAAGGACGATGAGGAGTTGGCGAAAAAGGCCCAAAAGCTGCGCGCCGATCTGGGTCTCCAGGCCTTGCTGGTCACCCGCAGCGAGGAAGGTATCAGTTTGTACATGGATAGCGGCAGTGACCACGAGAAGGCCTTGGCGCGCGAGGTCTTTGACGTCAGCGGTGCCGGCGATACGGTGATTGCTGCGCTGGCGGTGATGATGGCAAGTGGCGCCTTGCTTCCTGCTGCGATGCGTCTGGCAAACCGGGCGGCCGGTATCGTGGTTGGCAAACTGGGTACGGCGACCTGCACACTTGAGGAACTCCGTAGTACTTCCGTGTAATGCTTCCGCGTAGTGCTTTCGCTTCCGTTTAGTCTCCGCCAAGCATACGCTGTGTCCCGAGTGCAACGCTAACGCAGTTACGGGTGACCAATTTGCTGGTCTCGCTGCTACGGGTCCGCATCAAACGGAATGCCGCCGCGGCGAACGACATTGCGTCGACGCTTGATTGCGATGAGTGACTTACATTCCTTTACAGTGTTCGGGTGCTGTTGCACATTCGTGTAACAGACGCTGGCAAGAATGCCAGCCATTGCTGCTGACCATCGGAATGAAAAGCTAATGTTTGCCCTGCGCGCCTGGTTGCTGATGTTGGTGATTACCGCAAGCGCACTCAGCGCTGCGGCCGCGGCCCCGCTCGGCGAGGTGGATGCGCGTCACTTGCTTGGACGTACGGGACTGGGTGTGGGCGAAGCGGTGGTCAGCGAGTTCTCAATGCTGTCGCGTGACCAGGCCATAGAGCGACTACTGGCTGATACACATCGCAAGGAGGCAAGCGCCCCGGCAATTCTGACCGAATACCTGGCGCCTGCCGAAATTCGTGCTATACGGTCGAAGGACCCGAAGCAGTTACAGCGCATGTTGCACCAAAGCGGCGCCGAGTTGCGTGCCTGGTGGGCCACGGAGTTGCTGACGGCACCAACGCCGGCAGACCAACTGCGCGAACGAATGACTTTGTTCTGGCACAACCACTTTGTGTCCAGTATCGCCAAGGTCAAGAGCGCGTCGCTGATGCTTGAGCAGAACCGCTTGTTACGACATCATGCTGCGGGTCATTTTGATCAAATGTTGCATCGGATCGCCAAGGATCCGGCGATGCTTATCCATCTTGATTCCGCTACCAACCGGCGCGAATCGCCGAACGAGAACTTTGCCCGTGAAGTAATGGAGTTGTTCACTTTGGGGGAGGGGCATTACACCGAACAGGATGTCAAAGAAGCTGCGCGCGCCTTTACCGGATGGAGTATCGACCCGCAAACCGGCAGGTATCTGTGGCGCCGATTTGCCCACGACGGTGGCGATAAAGTGGTGCTCGGACAACGCGGCAATTTTGACGGTGATGCCGTGCTCGACATTCTCCTGCAACAGCCGGCGACGGCTGAATTCGTTACCCGCAAGCTGTGGCGGGAATTTGTGTCGCCGATTCCTGATGAAGATGAAGTCACGCGCATTGCTCGGCGATTTCGAGAGTCAAGCTACGATATTCGTGTTGTTCTGAGCGAGCTATTGTCCTCGCCCGCGTTCTGGGCAGCCGTCAATCGGAACTCGCTGATCAAGTCTCCCGTTGATTTTGTCGTAGGCAGTCTGCGGACGCGCGAGGTCGAGATCGCCGACCCCTTGCCCGTCGCACTAGAATTGCGACGACTCGGACAGGACTTGTTCGCTCCGCCCAATGTGCGCGGCTGGCCTGGAGGCGAGACGTGGATCAACAGCACTACACTGCTGGCGCGAAAGCACTTCATTGAGCGAATGACTCGGCGTGAAAGTGAGTTGGTCATTCAACAACAGATGCTTGATCCGGCTTTTCAGGTGAAGTAGGGGAGATCATGGACCGACGAGAATTCTTGCGGCTTTTGGCCATGTCCGGGGGTATCGCTGCTTCTCCTGCATTCGCCACGGCGCCGCTATTTGCCTCAGGGAAAGAGTTCGATCGTCTGCTGATCCTGCTGGAATTAAAGGGCGGTAACGATGGCCTGAATACTGTGGTGCCGATGGCTGATCCAGCGTACTACAAGTTGCGGCCACGCATTGCGATTCAACGCGACCAGGTGATTCCTTTGTCCGCGCAAAGTGGTTTTCATCCGTCATTGTCGCCGTTGTTAGAGAGTTGGCAAAGCGGCGAACTCGCGATCATTCAAGGGCTTGGCTATCCCTCGCCTAACTTGTCGCATTTTCGGTCAATTGAGATTTGGGATACCGCATCGGCAAGTCAGGAATATCTGTCCGAAGGGTGGCTGGCGAGAACATTTTCCTTACGGCCGCCTCCTGGTTCATTTGCCGCGGACGGCATGGTTATCGGCGTCAGTGATCTGGGGCCGCTACTGGGCGGGCGCCGCGTGGTAACGCTGTCTGATCCGGCCCAGTTTGCACGGCAGGCAAAGCTGGCAACGGGACGTGATGATGATCCGAAAGGTGCACTGGGACATATTCTTCGTGTCGAAAGCGATATACGCCACGCGGCGATCCGCATTAACCCGCAGACACTCGCCGGATCAGGAATCGAAATGGCTGATCTCGATCTGCCGGTGGGTGCATTTGGCAAGTCAGTCGAAACGGCCACGCAGGTGTTGGCCGGAAGCACCAAAGTCGCGGTAATGCGATTAACGCTCGGCGGCTTTGATACGCATCAGAATCAGCCCGCCACGCATGCCAACCTTCTCAAACAGTTCGCTCTTGGCTTGAACGCGCTACGGTCAGTATTGATCGAGGGCGGTTTGTGGAAAAAAACGTTAATACTAAGCTATTCGGAATTTGGCAGGAGGCCTCAGGAAAATCGCAGCAACGGCACGGATCACGGCACCGCCAGCGTACATTTTGCACTTGGAGGTGGTGTGCGGGGCGGGTTTTGTGGTGAGCCACCGGATCTGTCGCGACTCGATGCGACGGGCAACCTAGTGCACGCCATAGATTTTCGCAGCCTGTACGCCACCGTGCTTGATCGCTGGTGGGGAGTTGATTCCGCTTCAATATTAGGAGAACGTTTCGCGCCTCTCGATATTCTTGTTTGACTTTTACGGCAAAGGAGAAAATTATGAAGATCGTTTTTAATAGCGTAGCAATTACGATGATGTTGCTTACGGGCAGTGCATTTGGTCAGGAACCGGGCGCTGGGGGCAGTATGTGGTGTCAGGAAAATCCTGAGAAATGTGTGGCTGCCAAGGAGCGCATGCAAAAACACTGTTTGGAGAATCCCAAGCGGTGCGAGGAGCATAGGGCGAAAATGCAGGATCTAAGAAAGCGGTGCGAGGCTGATCCCAAGATTTGTGAGGCGAAGAAGGCCGAGCGTCGGGCGCGCCGCGAGGAAATGAGGAAGCGATGCGCAGAAAATCCGCAAGCGTGTGACGCGAAAAAGGCCGAAATGCGTCAGCGCCATCAAGAAATGAAAAAGAAATGTGACTCGGATCCAAAGGCGTGCGAAGCGACGCGTGAGGAAATGAAAAGGCATGCAGTAGAGCGACGCGAGCATATGGAACAGCGACGTGAATCTCCAAAGTAGGCGTCCGGCTACTCTGGCGGGGTAGCCTGAACGCCGAGGCGGTTACGTTGCTTTTTTGGTGGTCTGGCGACGCGGTTTTACGGAATCCCCGATCTTTGCGGCTGGCTTTTTTGTGGGACGCGTTACGGTTGGCGGAGCCACTGACCTGTTCGATCGCTTCGCCAACCAATCGCCCGTCTTCGCCCAGACAACCTTCTGGGCAGTGGCGCCGAGGATGACACCCATATGTCCGCCTGGCGCCACCTCGAAGTGCTTGTCCGTCGAGGCGACCAGATCCATGATGTGTTTGGCCGTTGATGCAGACACGAGGACGTCGCGTTCGCCGGCAAACGCCAGAATCGGACAGGTGATATTGCGGAATCGCGAGACCTTATTGCCTAGCTTGATCTCACCCTCGGCTAGTTTGTTGTCCACCGCAACTTTGACAACCATATCCTGAATTACGCCAGCCGGATAGACCAGCATGTTGTTGAGGTAGTCGGAGGTGGTGGTATGGGATTCAACGAATTCACGATCCCACAGACGGGTGAGCAGATCCCAATAGGTCGTCACGCTGCCAATGGGGTCCGTCAGTTTGAACGCCAAGGTTGTCACCCAGGCGGGGGTATGCATCTTCGACGGGTCGACGGAGTGAAGGCGAAAATCGGAAAACTTGCGGATCAATCGGGCTGGTGTGTTCATCGCTTGCGCCAGGCCGGCCACCATACCGCCGCCGCGCAGATCGATTGGACTGGCAATGGTGATGATGTTTTGAATTCGAGAGTCCTTTTTCAATCCAGCATGAAGCAGACCCAGCAAACCGCCCATACACCAGCCCATTAACGAAGCCTGTTCAACACCACTGTGTTCGCGAACCTTGCCCAGCGCTTCCGCCATCATTACGTCGGCATAATCCTTCAGACCTAGTTGAGCGTGGCGTTTTTGCGGCTTTCCCCAATCGATCAAATAGGTTTTGAAACCGCGGGCAGACATATAACGGGCCAGGCTGCGGTTCCGCATCAGGTCAAAGGTTTCGGTGGTGACGCCCAGAGGAGGAATCAGGACCAGCGGCACATGGTGCAGCTTTCGTGCGACCGACATCATGCTGCCGTCGGCCAATTCGATTTCGCTCTCGACCGGCGGGCTGTAATGGCGAACCGACATCAGGTCGCCCTGATAAATGATTTCAAAGCCGGTGCGGCCCGATTTAACCAACTCACTACGTTTGAACAGCCAGTCAAAGCCGTTACCGGCTGCGAGGGCAAAACGCTCATTGAGTTCCAAGCCGCGGTCAAGTGCTAGCTTAAGCAAGGTATTCATCGTCTGAACTTTCTCCGCCGGGTTGATTGAACGATACCGAACTCTGAACTGAGCTTAGTGTATCTCACGGGTTTCAAGAAAAATCACTTCCGGGTGACGTTCCTGTGTCATGTTTAAATTTACACGGTTGGGGGCGAGGTAAACGTAGTCCCCCGCGCCATCGAGCGCTACGTTCACGCCCGATTTGTCGGCCAGCGCACGTATGGCGAGCTCGTCGCCGCGCAGCCATCGGGCAGTGGATACGTTGTAGGGTTCGAACACGCAATCCACACCGTACTCAAATTCCAGTCGATGGGCGACGACGTCAAATTGAAGTGTGCCAACGGCGCCAAGAATCAAATCGTTGCTGTGTATCGGGCGGAACAGCTGAGTCGCTCCCTCCTCAGCCAGTTGCTGCAGGCCCTTCTGCAGCTGTTTCATTTTCATCGGATTGCGAATTTGTGCGCGGCGAAAGTGTTCCGGCGCAAAGCATGGAATACCGGTGAACTTAAGCGTTTCTCCCTCGCTGAATGCGTCGCCGAGACGAACCGTTCCGTGGTTTGGAATGCCAATGATATCGCCGGGCCAGGCCACATCAGTGGTGTTGCGATCCTGTGCCATGAAGGTGATCGCATTATTGACCGCCAGGATTTTTCCGGTCGACAATTGTTTGAGTTTGATACCGCGTTCAAACTTGCCGGAGCAGACGCGCACGAAGGCGATGCGATCCCGATGTTTGGGGTCCATGTTGGCCTGGATCTTAAAGACGAAACCGGAAAATTTCGTTTCATTCGGAAGGACTTCCCGCGCTTCCGCACTGCGTGACCGTGGGCTGGGTGCCATATCGACCACTGCATCGAGCAGAGATTGAACACCAAAGTTATTGACTGCCGAACCGAAGAAAACCGGTGTTTGTTTGCCGGCGAGATAGTCCTCACGCACAAACGTGTGGGATGCGCCACGAACCAGTTCAACCTCGGCACGCAACTCCGCTGCCTCGCTGCCGATCAATTCATCCAAACGCGGGTTGTCGAGACCGTGAATAACCTCCGCGGTGCCTTTGTCGGCTTGCGGATCAAAGAAGTTGATTGTGTCATCGTACAGGTGATAGACGCCGCGAAAGCGTTTGCCCATGCCAATCGGCCAGGTCATCGGCGCACATTGCATCTTGAGCACATCTTCAATTTCATCGAGCAATTCGATCGGTGGTTGGCCCTCCCGGTCCAATTTGTTGATGAACGTAAGGATCGGCGTGGCACGCAGACGACACACGGCCAATAACTTGATGGTTTGTGCTTCAACGCCATTGACCGAGTCAATGACCATGACCGCAGAGTCCACCGCGGTCAAGGTACGGTAGGTGTCCTCCGAAAAGTCTTCGTGCCCGGGGGTGTCAAGCAGGTTCATCATGCTCTCGCGATAGGGAAACTGCATCACCGAACTGGTGACGGAAATTCCGCGTTGCTTTTCCAGCTCCATCCAGTCCGAAGTGGCATGACGCGACGCCTTGCGAGCACGGACTTCGCCCGCGACCTGAATCGCGCCGCCAAACCAAAGCAGCTTTTCGGTCAGCGTGGTTTTCCCGGCGTCAGGGTGGGAAATAATGGCGAAGGTACGGCGACGCGCCAGTTCTCTGGCAATTTCTTTTTCAAGTGGGGACACGGCGTTGAATTACATGTAATCGTGGCAACGTGCAATTATAGGGGCGCTAGAATGGACCATCGTTGATGGCAAAGTCGTTATTTGTCAGTATTTTCGGGAGATCGTCGTGGGGAATGTGATTCTTTTTTCAGTGCAGACAACGGCTGCTGAAGAAGACCACCCAGCGCAGGATCGGCGGGTGGATGGAAATCCCCTGCGAACAACCCGTAACCACTTTACCAACGACAGCGGCGAAATTTTTTCCGGCGTGTGGGCTAGCGAAAAAGGCAGCTGGAACATCGTGATGGGGCCGCGCGAGGACGAGTTTTTTCAGGTGCTTGAGGGCCGCTGCAGATTGGTCAGTGAATCAGGCGAGGCGGTCGACGCCGGGCCTGGAGAAGCGCTCATTATTCCGGCCGGCTTCAAGGGACGCTTTGAGGTTCTTGAGGCAATGAAGAAAAATTACGTCATCATCGACCGTAAGGCCTGAAACCAAAGGCTTTGTTTGAATGGCTATCGGAGACTATAAATGGCAGGCAGCTTGACCTTGCAGGATATAAGCAACGCGGCGACCGTGATCAATGGCCATGTCGTAGCCACGCCGTGCCTGCATTCGCGGACGCTGTCGGAACTGGCCGGTTGCGATGTATTCCTGAAATTTGAAAATCATCAATTCACTGCTTCTTTCAAGGAACGTGGCGCGGTAAACAAGTTGTCACAACTGACCGGAGAAGAACGCACCCGTGGCGTGCTGGCGGTGTCCGCAGGCAACCATGCACAGGGCGTGGCCTATCACGCGCAACGTATGGGTATTCCCGCGACCATTGTGATGCCGCGATTTGCCACTCCGGTCAAAGTTGAGCGCACGCGAGGATTCGGTGCTGAAGTTGTGCTCGAAGGTGACACGTTTGATGATGCGCGTGCGTTTGGCCTTGAGCTTGCGCGCGAACGCCGGTTGGTGTTGGTGCATCCGTATGATGATCTGGCTGTAATGGCCGGACAGGGCACGATCGGCTTGGAAATGCTGGCCCAACAACCTGGCATTGATACGCTGGTGGTCGCGATTGGCGGCGGCGGTCTCATTTCCGGCATTGCTACGGCGGCGAAGGCACTGCGGCCGGATATTGATGTGGTTGGGGTGCAAAGCGAGCGCTTTCCCGCCGTTTGGAATGCCATGCACTCGGGCGGACACGAGGTCGCTCTGGCGACGATTGCCGATGGCATTGCCGTCAAGACACCCGGTGCGCTAACTCTGCCTGTGATACGTGAGCTCGTCAGTGATGTGCTTCTGGTCAATGAAGAAGAAATAGAGCAGTCAATATTGATGCTGCTGGAGATTGAAAAGACGGTAGTCGAGGGCGCCGGCGCGGTGGGCTTGGCCGCACTGCTGCGGCACCAGGATCGTTTTGCCGGGCGCAAGATTGGCCTTATTCTTTGTGGCGGCAATATTGAGCCGCTGGTGCTGGCTGAAATCATCGAGCGCGGCATGGTTAAGTCCGGCCGCCTTGCGCGCCTGCGATTCAATGTGCGCGATACTCCGGGCACGCTGGCGGATGTGGCAACGCTGTTAGGTAAGCTTGGTGCAAATATTGACGAGGTCCAGCACCAGCGGGCGTTTACATCGCTTTCGGTCGAGCGCGTGCAAATCGAGGTTGTGGTTCAGACCCGTGGCGCCGAGCATGTTGAGCAAATCATTTCGGTGGCTCGCGAGCAAGGCTATCTGGTTGATCGTGTCGTCTAGTTGTTATCGCGTTTTGGTAACAGGGTTGAAGACAAGACCCAACTGATGACGCTATAGATAATCGCACCAAACATTCCCGCCCAGAACCCGCTGACGACAAAGCCGTCTACGAATGAGCCGACAAGCCAGAACAGCAGACCGTTAATAACGAAAATAAAGAGGCCGAGCGTCAGTAGTGTCGCGGGCAAGGTCAGCAGAACCATGATCGGGCGAATGAATGTGTTGACCAGCGCGAGGGCGAGGGCGGCCACAAATGCGGCGCCAAAACTGTCTATTCGGATGGATGGCAGCAGATAGGCCACGGTAATCAAAGAGGCGGAATTTATCAGCCAGAGCAGAAGGAGTCTCATGGGGGCCTTTCAGTTCAAAAAGTCGGCGATGGCGAGACGGCTTCGGCTCATACTTTTAGGGCGGGATGCGCAGCGCGAACCGCTTTGGGCGCAGCAAATACCGCGCGGCGTGCCAAGGCACCGGCGGCTTGGCGAATGTCGGTTTGCTTGCTGCGCAGGAAATCCTGCAGCAAACGTGCCGGAAATGTGTTGATGGTCAGCACGATGTCGGCAAAGGCTCGGGCACGCGGTACGCCTTCATAGAGGCTGCCTAGCGTCGCTGTCATAGCCACGAGTGAGCGGGAGAGATGCAGGTATTCGCTGCGGATGACCAGACCGAGCTGCTGCGTGTTCGACATCAATTGCGCGAGCATGTTGGCGCGCTTCAACCAGCCGTCTGGACCTTCCAGATAGAGCATCCAGGGGAAATTGAGCGACAGCGGTTTGATATTTTTCTTTGCTAATGTCCGCTTCAATGCGTCGCGTATCTCGCTACGACGGGCTTGTGCTGATTCCGGGTCGTTGCTGATAGCGATCAGCGCGTCGGTCAAGGCATCGGGATCGGCGACCAATGCTCCTTTTAAATAACTCAAGATCGGTGCGACTTTTCCGGCCAGTTGTATCGTGTTGCCCCAGTCGATCAAATGTAGACGATTGTCCTTGTCAACCATCACGTTGCCCGGGTGCAGATCGCCGTGAACTTCCTGATAAATGAAGATCTGACTCAGAATAGTAAACAGGAATTTCTTGGCCAGATCACGCCGGTAGGCAATCGGATCGTACGGTTTGAAATGCTTCAGCGCACGGGAGATATTTACTGCGCCCTGGACAAACTCCATTTCGATAACCCGCTCGGTTGCGCCATAAACCTCCGGCACGTGCCAGACCAGACTATTCTGGGCACGACGGGCGAACGTCGACTGAACTCTGGCTTCACGTTCGAACTGAAGTTCACCGCGAAATCCCTCAATGAATCCGTCGATCTGTTCGGTCATCGCTTTCAGGAAGGGTGTCAGTTTGCCATGCGGCGCCCAGTATTGGCTCGACAGTAACATCAAACCGATGGATGTTTTCCCCATTAAGAATTCGCGATCCAGATTGTGCCGGCCGATTTTTATGATGACGGGAACGAGGTGCTCGATGCCATTGATCAACACGGGTTTCTTGGCAAGATAAATCGATCCGATCGAGCCGGATTTAATTGGTTTGTCGGCATCGAAGCCAAAATAAATCTCTTCCGGCGGGCGGCCGAAACTGTCGAGGATCGCGTTGCGCGCTTCTTCGGCCGACATCGGTGGCACGTCTTCCTGAAAAACTGTCAGTTCTCGCGCAATTTCATCGGGCAAGAAGTCTGCTGTAGCCGCGGCGACCTGTGCCATCTTGATGAAGAATGGACCGAACTCGCGAACCATTTGGGCGACGATCTGCGCCTGAGCATGAAAATCCTTGGCATCGGCCTGAAAAAAAGGCCGGATGTACCTAAGCGCCCTGATCTGGCGGCGGATGATCTTTAGATCACGTCTTACCACCTGCGCGCGCCGCAGAAGGGCATCCATCCGGTTCTGGTTGGAGTAAAAAATATCCTTTAATTCATTGATTATTTCTACCAACAGCGGCTCATAGGTCTTGAGCACCAGGCGTGTGATGTCCAATCCGAGATCAGCCAGTCCGCGCAGCTCCGGATCCGACATCAGTTCATGGAAGAAGCTCCAGAATTCATCAATGATCTGTTGTGGTACCGGAATCGGTGAGCGCGCTACGGATTCATTCAGGACGTAACGAATCAAGTTTTCGGTCGACCCTTCATTCGGCAACACATTGCGCGAGCGCAGATAGGTGGTGACGCGACGGGTTTGTGCAGTGAGAGGATGCTCGTACAGCGCTTCAAAAATTTTGTCGACTTGATGGCCGAGTTCCTCGCCGCTGATATGTGATTCGCCCGCCAACAGTCGGGTCAGTGGCACGAATGCACCTGCGATCTTGGCGGTCGACATGGGAAGCCGTGCGGCTTGAACAGTCAACTCACCGGCACTGCGCAGCAGACGCAGGCTATTAGCTCGTAAACTCGAGATGCTTATGGCTGACGGTTCATGCACGTCGGTTGTGCCATCGTCAGTTTGCGCCGCAAGGTATTCTGTTGACCCAGTGTCCTTCTTCATGCGTGATCGAGAGACGGCTTTCTTCTTGGTTGCCCCTGACTCGGCCGCTTGCCGACGTAGCGAGGCAGCGGAGTTCGGTCCTTCACCATTCACTTTGACCAGCTTCTTACCGCGGCTTCTTTTTTTGCCTGACGGTACGACCGGAGACTCGTCGGCCAGCCCCTTTGCAGGAGTGCGCGAAGTTTGGTGCGGGCGTGGGTTGGCGGCTGGGGACACTTGCGGTAGGACGGGTTACGAGGGGCTCGATGTACGGCGCGCGTCGGCTGCTGAATCAGGGCCTCAAGCGGGCTTCAAGCGAGCCCAAAGCGAGCCTCAAGCGGCTTTTTCAGACCACCCGGTGGCGGTTTGTGTTGCTACATTATAAGCAGCTGAACATCGCGTCAGCGATCAGTGAATCAATCAGTGATCATCCAACACTCGCCGTGGCGCCAGCGCCGACTTTTCACGGCGGAACCGGGCCTGATTACCATGACAACGCAAGTTGATCCTGCATCATTGTTGGGTTTGCTTCGCCTTGCGGAATCAGTGCACTCACCCTGACTCCAAGCAGGCGCAGCTTTTTGTCCAAGGGGACGCGGCGCAGGCATTCACCGGCCGTGCGGCGAATCAGGGCCGCATCTGCCGTGTGATGCGGCAGACTGATATCGCGAGTTACGGTGCGAAAATCGTCGTAACGCAGCTTGATTCCAATGGTTCGGCCTCGGTAGCCTTTTCGCTGCAAGTCCGAGGCAAGATCGGTGCAGAGTTGGGTAAATATTTGAGACAGCGTTGCGCGGTCCCGACGCGGATGCAGATCATGCTCGAAGGTCGTTTCGCGGCTAATCGAGACCGGCTCGGAGTCGGTGCACAGCTCACGATGATCAATGCCGTGTGACGCCTGATTCAACCATACTGCGTAGCTGTGGCCGAAATGTTGTTGCAGCAGCGTCGGGTCAGTCGCCGCCAGGTCGGCGATGGTAAAAATATCCAGTCCCGCCAACTTCTCCGTCGCTTTCGGACCGATGCCGTTAATCTTGCGGACCGGCAATGGCCAGATACGTGTTTCCAGATCGCTGGGTGTCAGAATCGTAATGCCGTCGGGCTTGTCGAGATCCGAGCAGATCTTTGACAGCAGCTTGTTCGTGGTAATGCCAACAGAGCAAGAAAGCCCTGTCGCATCGCGTACTGCCTGCTTGATGCGTTTTGCCAACGTGAGCGTGTCTTCGCTGAATTCACTCAGGTCGATATATATTTCGTCGATGCCCCGGTCTTCAATTTTCGGTGTAATCGTCGCCACGGCTGCTTTGAAGAGCCGCGAATAATGGCGATATGCGGTGAAATCGACCGGCAGTAGCACGGCATCCGGTGCAAGTTTTGCAGCCTTCATTACGCCCATACCGGAAAACACCCCGAGTGCGCGCGCCTCGTAAGTGGATGTTGTAATCACTCCACGGCCGACGTAATCGCGCAGTCGCGCATAGCGTCGGCTGCCGTCTTCCTGCACAACGGGTTGATGGATGCTTCGTCCGCCAATCACCACCGGTTGTCCACGAAGATCCGGATAGCGGAGCAATTCGACGGACGCATAAAACGCATCCATGTCGAGATGGGCAATGCGGCGAGTGAGTTGGGTCATGAACGGGTAGTGCTGGTCAAATTCTTCCGTGTTCGGAGAAGTATAGGGCGACCGTTTAACTTGACGTTGTGACGGCTGCACCCGAAGGGTGCGGTGTACTGATGCCAATGGCGCGTTTGTCTGCCTTGGCGCGCCTGGCGTATACAATTCACCTTCAGATCCTAGGAAAATGCATGCTGCGCGCTGTGTAATGTAGTAGCCGGCAATCGCTCGAATTTTACTCACCTGAACAGGTTTAGGCTCAATCTCAAATGAGGAGAAAGCATTGAAGATACGTGCGGCTGTGTTGCGGGAAATGGGCCAAAGCAGGCCGTATGCCGCGTCGCGTCCATTGACGATTGAGGAACTCGAGCTTGCGCCGCCAGGACGCGATGAAGTGCTGGTCCGTATCCGGGCGGCAGGGCTCTGTCATTCCGATCTGTCGGTCATCAATGGCGATCGGCCACGCCCTTTGCCCATGGCTTTGGGCCATGCGGCGGCTGGAACCGTGGCTGCGCTCGGCGAGGGCGTTGGCGTCCGGCAGTTCTTTCACCCAGCGCGGGAGGTAC
>CAZAGR010000033.1:0-12976 GCA_964484585.1 uncultured Propionivibrio sp.
TCTGGATACGCGCTTGCGCAAGCTTGACGAGGGTCAGTTCGACGCCATCATTCTGGCTGCTGCAGGGCTTAAACGGCTGGGTCTTGCCGAGCGCATTCGATCGACCCTGGCGGCGGAAATTTCTTTGCCGGCTGCGGGGCAGGGGGCATTGGGCATCGAAACCCTGGCCGCGCGAACCGACCTGATTTCTTGGCTGGCGCCTTTGAATGACCTCAGCACGGCCACCTGTGTGCGTGCAGAACGCGCGGTGTCGCGGGCTCTCGCGGGCAGTTGCGAAGTTCCCTTGGGCGCCTATGCTGAATGTGCCGACGGAGGGCTTTATCTGCGCGGTTTTGTGGCCCGTCCGGACGGTAGCCGGATTGCGCGCGCTGAACTATCCGGTCCGGCGGACGACCCGGAAACGCTTGGCAACAAGCTGGCTGCCATGTTGCGGGTTGAAGGAGCGGATGAAATTCTGGCCGCTCTGGCTCAGTGACAATAGTCGCCGTGCCAGCATCCGGCCGGATTGAAAAGTCGGCGCTGGCGGAACGGCGCCAGGGGTTGATCAACGCATGCGTTACGCCGGAGGTCGGTTATCGCGCGGTGCGAAGCCCGATGGGGTGCCTTGGCGAGTCGACATTATGAGTTCTGCACTAGCGGGGCGCCATATCGTTGTCACCCGGCCGGTCGCTCAGGCGGCGCACATGATCGAAGCCTTGCTGCAACGTGGCGCGGTGCCGGTGCGCTTCCCGGTTCTTTCGATTCTGGATGTTGAGGATACGCGGCCGATTGCGGATGCGGCAATGCGGCTGGACGGATTTGATCTGGTCGTTTTTGTAAGTCCGAATGCGGTTAGCAAGGCGTTGGATATCATGTTGAGGCACCGACGATGGCCGGATGGCCTGTTGGCCGCGACAATGGGCCGCAGCAGCGAACGAGAGCTGGCAGCGCGGGGCGTTAGTCGCGTTATCGCGCCGACATTGCGTTTTGATTCTGAAGCGCTGTTGGAACTGCCGGAATTGCAGGAAATGTCCGGGCGTCGAGTGTTGATTTGTCGTGGCGATGGCGGCCGTGAAGTGTTGGGCAACACCTTGACTCAGCGCGGCGCAACGATTGAATACCTGACTTGCTATCATCGCGGCAGACCCACTGCTGATCCGGCGCCATTGCTGGCTCTGTGGGAAGAGGGTCGGCTTGATGCTGTCACGTTAACCAGCAGCGAGGGTTTTGAAAATTTCTGCGTCATGGTGGGCCGGATCGGCTTGGCATGGCTGAGAAAGACGCCGACCTTTGTACCGCACCAGCGTATTGCCGAGCAGGTGGCACGTTCCGGAATTACCAATGTAACAATTACCGAGCCCGCCGATGATGGGCTGTTGACGGGCTTGGAGACCTACTTCAAAAATCATGGAAACACAGCCGGACTCTCTTGAAGAAAAGGCCAATGCGTCACGCACGTCAGGCGTGAGCGACCGTACTTCCGATGTTGGTCGGGATACGCCAAAGGGCACCGTGGCGCGGCCCATTTTTTGGTTAACGTTTGTGATTCTTTCCTCGCTGATCCTGATCTGGTGGTCAGTGCGTAGCGAAATTGCGGGGCTGCGGAGTGAGCTGACACAAGGCTTCGCGGTACGTGATCGCCAGGTCGAGTCGAGCAGTGCTGTGCTTGGCCAGGATCATGCAAGCGTGGAGTCTCTTCAGGCCAAAGTGGCCGCACTGGAAGTCGGTTTGGCCGAGGCGCAGGGACAGAGCGCGGCCTTTGAGGTTATGTACCGCGAAGTCATGCGCAGCCGTGATGAGCGCTTGCTCGCCGAGATTGAGCAAACCCTCGCCACTGCGGCACAGCAACTGCAACTTGCCGGTAATGTGGAGAGTGCTTTGATCGCTCTGCAAACAGCAGACAGCCGCCTTGCCGGCAATTCCCAGCCACGTTTTGTCGCGGTGCGGCGATTGATCGCACACGATATTTTGCGGCTCAAGGCCCTTCCATCGGCGGACATCACCGGGCTGACGTTGAAACTTGAGAATGTGATTGCGGCAGTCGATGGGCTGCCGCTGGCCTTCGAGCGTCGCCCGCAGGCGGCGGTCGCGAAGCAGTCGGTAAAATCGCCCGCTTCCCCTGATAAATCAGTGATTCCCGATCACTTGAATGTTGTTGCCGGCCTGCGCCAATTGGGATCGGAGATTTGGCAGGAAGTGCGGCAATTGGTTCGGGTAGAACGCACCGATCAGGTCGATTCGTCGCTGCTGAGTCCGTCGCAATCCTATTTTTTGCGCGAGAACCTCAAGCTGAGATTGTTGAGTGCACGTTTGGCGCTCATGCAGCGGGATAGCCGGAGTTATCGTGAGGAGTTGCGTCAAGCGAGGGACTCATTGACCCGCTTTTTCGATGTGCGCGCGAAGCCGGTGCAGGCAGTGCTCGAAACGCTGCAACGCGCAACGGATAGCGGCGTAACGCTGGAATTGCCAACTTTGGATGAGACCTTGAGTGCAGTGCGCGCTATCAAGCTAGCGCGCGATAAATCCTGATGCCGTCATGATGCGTATGTTGATCTGGGTTTTGGTGCTGGCGGCAATGGCCGTCGGCCTCGCGCTGGCAGCGCGTTATAACGACGGCTATGTGTTGCTGGTGTTGCCACCCTGGCGGGCTGAACTGTCGCTGAATTTTCTGCTGATCGTGTTGGCGGTGTTTCTGCTTGCCGGGCATTGGCTGCTCTCTTTCGTCAAGCATGTCCTGAATCTGCCCGAAGCCGTGTTGAACTTTCGCCATCGCCGCACAGTACTGCGATCGGCCGAGCTTCTGCAAGACGCCTACCGGTTGTTATCCGAGGGGCGTTACGGACACGCCTTGCGAAAACTCGAGAACAGTTACGAGGGCCATCCGCAGTCGGCCATGGTCGCATTGCTGGGCTGGCGCGCCGCCCATGCCTTGCGTGACGAGCACAAGATCGCGCTTTGGCATAACCGCGCGATCGCGGCGGGCGTCGAGTTCGAAAGCGCACGCTTGATTACGGAAGCCGAGCTGGCGTTGACAGATCGCTCTTATGACGCGGCTCATGCGGCTTTACAAAAGCAGGTTGATCGCGGGCGCCGGCATATCGCTGCGCTGCGGCTGCAGTTGCGGGCAGAGCAAGGTTTAGGTAATTGGCGTGAAGTTGCCCGCGTCGCACGGCAGCTTGAAAAGTATCGCGGCATGACGGCGGAACAGACGGCGCCCGTGCGGCAACGTGCGTTGCGTCAAGTCTTGCTTGAGTTGCAGAGCGACGCGCCGGCGCTGCGGAAGTTTTGGAATGAAATGGATGCTGCCGAGCGAACGGCCCCGGCTCTGGCACAACTGGCCGCGAAAACGTTGATTGCCGCCGGCGCGGACGATGAAGCGCAACGCATCATCGAGTCTGCACTGGAGTGCAATTGGGATAGTGAACTGGTGCTCGAGTACGCGCAGTGCCACAAGGGTGATTTGAAACTCCGCCTTGCACGTGCGGAGAAATGGCTGGTGCAGCATCCGCGCGATGCGGCCTTGTTGATGGTGCTGGGGCGTTTGTGCGTCGAACAGCAACTTTGGGGCAAAGCGCGCAGTTTTATCGAGGCGTCCTTGTCAGTTGCTGAAACCCGCGCGGCGCATGTCGAACTGGCTCGCCTGCTGGATCGTCTTGAAAAGTCGGCGCTGGCGGAACGGCACTATCGGGCCGCGGCTTTGCTTTAGCGGCAGGCGCTAAAGCCAGTCACGCACCGGAAGAAAGTCGGTGTAGAGTTTTTCTTCAGCGCTGCCGGATTCCGGATGCCAGTCATAACGCCATTTCACAATGGGCGGCAGCGACATCAAAATTGATTCGGTGCGTCCGCCGGATTGCAAACCGAACAGCGTACCGCGATCCCAGACAAGATTGAACTCGACATAACGTCCGCGTCGATAGGCCTGGAAGTCGCGCTCGCGTTCGCCATAAACAAGGCTGCGACGGCGTTCCAGAATCGGCAAGTAAGCATTGACGAACGCATCGCCGACGTTTTGCGTCAAATCGAAACAGCGTTCAAAGCCACCCTCGTCGAGATCGTCGTAGAACACACCGCCTACGCCGCGTGCTTCATTGCGATGTTTAAGATGGAAGTAGTCATCGCACCATTTTTTATAGCGTGGATGGATGTCGTCACCAAACGGAACGAGCACGTCACGACAGGTACGGTGAAAGTGTGCGGCATCGTCGGCAAATCCGTAATAGGGCGTCAGGTCCATGCCGCCGCCAAACCACCAGACAGGCTGCGCGTCGATTTCGGCGCCGGTTTCATTCGGATGGGCGACAAAAAATCGCACATTCATGTGTGCCGTTGGGCAATACGGATTGCGCGGGTGCAGCACCAGTGAAACGCCCATGGCTTCCCATTTGCGGCCCGCCAGCGCGGGTCTGTGCGCGGTTGCCGAGGCCGGCAATTTGTCGCCCATCACATGCGAGAAATTCACGCCACCGCGTTCAAAGAAATCACCTTCTTCGATTAGTCGCGAAATTCCACCGCCACCCGCGGGGCGATCCCAGCGATCAGAACGAAAGGAATTTCCATCGAAAGCCTCAAGCGACGCAACAATGCGATCCTGCAGACCGGTGAAATAATTTTTAATTTCAGTGACGTTGATTGCGGTCATGACAAATTCCCGAAAATCTGTTCTTCAAGGCAGGGTGATGGTGCCACGACCGAGTTCAATGACGCGACCGCTGACGTGGATATTTTCGGCTGTGTCGATATGCAACTGCAGCCGACAGGGTTTATTGATATGCGAGCCCTGCCCCAGGTGCCAGGTTTGCGGTAGAGGTGCTCCCGTTGCCAAGAGATAGCCGCCAAGGTTGGCACAGGCGGAACCAGTACCCGGGTCCTCGGTCGGCGTGCCATTTTTTGGAAAGAAAAAACGCACGCTCGCTGCCTGAATGCCATCGGCACTGGCGACGCAATCGCCTTCACGCGCCCATACATAAACCATGGAGCGCTGCCCGTTGTGGCAATGCCGATCCATCAGTCGGCCATCGGGGCGGCAACGATCGATGGCCGAGTTGTCAATCAACGGAACGACAAGTTGTTCGCTGCCGGTGTCGACCCAAAGTGGATCACCGGCAATGTCACTTTCGTCCAAGCCAATGGCGGACGCGATATCACGCCGACTGGCGGCAACCGTGCGTGTGCGCGGCGCGTTAGCCTTGAGTGTCCAGACATCGCCATCGGCCTCAACTGGAATCCGGCCGGCGCGCATTTCGAGAACCAGTGAATTCCCTGCCTTGTTGAGGTCGCGAACGACGTGCGCTGTCCCAAGTGTGGGGTGGCCGGCAAAGGACATTTCAAACGTGGGTGTGAAAATTCTGACCTTGGCGGTCGCCGTTTCAGAAGGCAGAATGAAAGTGGTTTCGGACAGATTGAACTGCAGCGCCAGCGCCTGCATCGTCACCTCATCCAGATCGCCGCCATCTTCAAATACGGCCAGCGGATTGCCGCCGAGTGCTGTCTCGGCAAAGACATTCAGAATGCGAAAGCGAAAATCAGGCATTGCAAATATGGCATCAAGCGTCGGGCAGTTGCATCGACAGCACACGCTCTTCCTGCTTTGCGCGGAAGGCGATCAATCTGGCGGCCAGCACCGGATCGGTGCCGGCCAGAATCGCTACTGCAGTGAGCGCCGCGTTCGCGGCACCGGCTTCGCCGATGGCAAACGTGGGTACCGGAATTCCCTTTGGCATCTGGACGATCGAGAGCAGGGAATCCAGCCCCTGCAGGTGTTTGGATGGTACGGGTACACCGAGCACGGGAACGATGGTCTTTGCGGCAAGCATTCCGGGTAGATGGGCGGCTCCGCCGGCACCGGCGATGATGGCGCGCAAACCACGTTCTTTTGCCGAAGCGGCGTATTCAAAGAGCAGATCGGGCGTGCGGTGGGCCGAGACGACCCGTGTTTCGTAAGCTACGTCGAATTCCTTCAACATTGTTGCGGCAATCTGCATCACCGGCCAGTCAGAATCTGAGCCCATGACGATGCCTACCAGCGGAAGTGCACTCATTATGTTTTCCCTTGCAGAGTTCGCTCTGCCGCCTCGAGCGTATTGGCAAGCAGCATGGTGATGGTCATTGGGCCGACGCCGCCAGGGACCGGAGTGATCAGGCCGGCGACTTCGCGAGCGCTGTCGAAATCGACGTCACCGCAAAGTTTGCCTAAGTTTGGGCCACTTTCCTGACGGTTGATGCCGACGTCGATCACGGTTGCACCAGGCTTGATCATGTCGCCCGTGATCATTTTCGCCCGGCCAATCGCGGCAATCAGAATGTCGGCGCGACGCGTATGGAAGGCGAGGTCTTTGGTCTGCGAGTGGCAGATGGTCACCGTTGAGCTTTGCTGTAAAAGCAGCATCGCCATCGGTTTGCCGACGATGTTGCTGCGACCCACGATGACCACCTCCGCTCCCTTAAGTGGCACGTTTTCGCTTTTCAGCATTTCCATGACGCCATAGGGAGTGCAGGGAATAAAGCGTGGCTTGCCTTGTGCCAGCGCACCGACGTTTTCGGCATGGAAACCATCCACATCTTTGGCCGGTGAAATGGCTTCGAGTATCGCGTCGGCGTCAAAGTGTTTGGGCAGAGGAAGCTGTACAAGGATTCCGTGAACATTTGGATCGTTGTTGAGTTCGGCAATTTTCTCAAACACTAGCGCGGGTAGCGTATCGCTGAGGTAACTGAATTTTAGAGAGCGGACGCCGGTCTTTTCACAGGCGGCGACCTTGTTGCGCACGTACACCGCCGACGCCGCATCCTCGCCAACAAGAATTACCGCGAGGCAAGGATTGACGCCGTGCGCCTGAAGCTCCGCCGTGCGCTCGGCCAATCGCCCCCGAACTGTCGCCGCAAGGGCATTTCCATCGAGAATTTGTGCACTCATTCCGTTTGCCCGCCACCATTGACTGGTAATGAAAAAAATCGACCTGCGCCGGAGGGGAGGTCCAAGGGGCAGGTCACTGGGCGCAATTATCCGAAAAATGCCGTCGTAAGTCGACTGCTTGATCAGGATAGAATTGCCGAACGAGTTCGAGAACACAATCGAGAGCACAACGTTGAGGGCCGAATGGTGAAAGCAGCGATCGAAAAGCTTGAAGGGTTCATTTTCTGGAGTCGCTGGCTACAGGCGCCGCTGTATCTCGGTCTGATCGTGGCGCAGGCCGTTTATGTCTATCAGTTCATGCATGAACTGGCCATTCTCGTCACCAAGGCGGGTACCCTGTCCGAAGCCGAGGTGATGCTGATTGTCCTCGGGTTGATCGATGTGGTCATGATCGCCAATTTGCTGATTATGGTGACTATCGGTGGCTACGAAACCTTTGTCTCGCGGATTGATCTGGATGGTCACCCCGATCAGCCGGAGTGGCTGTCTCATGTTAATGCCGGGGTTCTCAAGGTCAAACTGGCCGTGGCGCTGATCAGCATTTCCTCGATACATCTGTTGCGTACATTTATCAACGCCGAACACGTTTCCGACCGGGTGATTATCGCGCAAATCGCCATTCATTCTGCGTTTTTGTTCTCGGCCATTGCCATTGCCATTGCCTACACCGACAAGATCATGTTGCAAACCCTCGCCTTGGGCAACCAGCACAAACACTGATCCGGCACATTCCTCCATCTTACCTGCGAGAACGACATGACTACGATCCGCCAGGATGACTTCATCCAATCGATCGACGACGCATTCCAGTTCATCAGCTACTACCATCCTCTCGACTACATTCAGGCGCTGGGTGAGGCGTATGAGCGCGAGGAATCGCCTGCCGCCAAAGATGCAATTGCCCAGATCCTGACCAACAGCCGGATGTCGGCCGAAGGCCACCGGCCGATCTGCCAGGACACCGGAATCGCGCTGGTGTTCCTCAAGATTGGAATGAATGTGCGCTGGGATGCCACGCTCTCGGTGCAGGACATGGTGAATGAGGGTGTGCGCAGCGCCTACGGCAATGCTGACAATCCCTTGCGTGCCTCGGTGCTGGCCGATCCCGCGGGCACGCGCAAGAACACCAAGGACAACACGCCCGCGGTGGTGCATTACGAGATTGTTGCCGGTGACCACCTCGAAGTGATCTGCGCGGCCAAGGGCGGTGGCTCCGAGGCCAAGGCCAAGTTCGCCATGCTCAATCCCTCCGATGATCTGGTCGAATGGATTTTGAAGACGGTGCCGACGATGGGTGCCGGCTGGTGTCCGCCGGGAATTTTGGGTGTTGGCATCGGGGGAACGCCGGAAAAGGCGATGCTTCTGGCCAAGGAAGCAATCATGGCGCCGGTCAATATTCATGAGCTGACGGCCAAGGCGGCGCGTGGCGAGACCCTGGTGCGGACCGAACAATTGCGGCTCGAACTTTATGACAAGGTGAACTCTCTGGGCATCGGCGCGCAGGGGCTGGGTGGTTTGACCACAGTGCTCGACGTCAAGGTGCTGGATTACCCGACGCACGCCGCCAATCTGCCGGTGGCGCTGATTCCGAACTGCGCTGCGACCCGCCACGTGCATTTTGAGCTGGATGGTTCCGGCCCTGCCAAACTTGCGATTCCCAGCCTCGACGACTGGCCGAAGGTGACCTGGCAGCCGAATACGAAATCGTCGACTCGCGTCAATCTGGATACCCTGACCCGTGCTGAAGTCGGCGCATGGAAGCCCGGCCAGACCTTGCTGCTGAATGGCAAGATGCTCACCGGCAGGGATGCCGCGCACAAGCGCATTGCGGACATGCTCGGCAAGGGCGAGAAATTGCCGGTGGACTTTACCAATCGCGTGATCTATTACGTCGGCCCGGTTGATCCGGTTCGTGATGAGGCCGTCGGCCCCGCCGGTCCGACGACGGCGACGCGGATGGACAAATTCACTCGCATGATGCTGGAGCAGACCGGTTTGATTTCCATGATTGGCAAATCCGAGCGCGGCCCAACGGCGATCGAGGCGATCAAGGACAACAAATCTGCTTACCTGATGGCCGTCGGCGGCGCCGCTTATCTGGTCGCCAAGGCGATCAAGTCGGCCAAGGTCGTCGGTTTTGCCGATCTGGGCATGGAAGCCATCTATGAATTCGAAGTCAAGGACATGCCGGTGACGGTGGCGGTGGATTCTGCCGGGACGTCGGTGCACACCACCGGGCCGAAAGAGTGGCAGGCACGGATAGGCAAAATTTCGGTTGTCAGCGCCTGATTTTGACAATTAAAGTGCGCCAATGATTTGTGGCGCCGTGCCGCCAGCGCCGACTTTTCAGGATGCGTCGCACAAATGATTGGTGTCTTCGATTCCGGCCTCGGCGGCTTGTCGGTGTTGGCCGCACTGGTCGCTGCGTTGCCCAAGGCCGACTATGTGTATTTTGCCGACAGCTCCCATTCGCCCTATGGCAACAAGTCGGACGAATTGATACAAGGCCGCGTATTGACTATCGGCGACCATCTGGTTGCCGCCGGTTGCACCCTGCTGGTCGTCGCGTGCAACACGGCGACGGTTGCAGCCATCCAGGCATTAAGGATGCGCCACCCCGGCATTCCAGTGGTGGGCGTAGAGCCGGGAATCAAACCCGCTGCGGTATCATCGGTCACTCGCAAGATCGCCGTTCTGGTGACCGAATCGACCTCAAGAAGTGAGCGTTTATCGCGATTGATTGGTAATCATGCGGGCGGCGTCAGCGTGCATGTTGAGCCTTGTCCAGGCTGGGCAACCCATGTTGAACAGTGTCGCATCAACGATCCCGAACTCGAGCGTGATGCCCGTCAGCGCATTGAACCCTTGCTGGACAGCGGAATCGATCGCATTGTGTTGGGCTGCACGCATTACAGCTTCGTGTCCCCGCTGCTTTATAAAATTGTCGGGCAACGTGCCTCATTGATCGACGTCGCCGGCGCAGTAGCCGGTCAGGCCGCACGGTTGCATGGAGATTTTGGACAAGGACGAGGGGAAATCCTGCTGTCCACCTCAGGCGAGCCCGAGCGTCTCAGGGCCGCCTTGCCGCTGCTTGGATTGCAGGCGCTGCAAGCCCAAGTGCGCAACGTCACTCGGGTTGAAATTTAAACACCCGGTCAGTGGATCGAAAACCCGCCAAGACTACTCGCCAGACTGGCCCCGGCACTGGCACCCAAGCGTTTGGCGAACTTCTCGGCGATGTTCTGCTTCAAGGTGTAGTCGCGAATTTCCTCCGCCTTGATGACGTCGCGAGCGACGCTATCAACGGTTCCGTAACCATCCGCCAGACCCATTTCGACGCTCTTGGTGCCGCTCCACATCAGCCCAGAGAACATTTCCGGTGATTCCTTGAGGCGGTTGCCGCGGCCTTTTTTGACCACGTCGATAAACTGTTGGTGAATCTCGCCGAGCATCAGCTTTGCATGCTCTTTGTGATGTTCATTTTGCGGCGAGAAGGGATCAAGAAAGCCCTTGCTTTCGCCTGCCGTCAATAGCCGTCGCTCGACGCCAAGTTTTTCCATCGTTCCTGTAAAACCAAAGCCGTCCATCAAGACACCGATCGATCCGACGATACTCGCCTTGTCGACAAAAATCTTGTCGGCCGCAACGGCGACGTAGTAGCCACCCGAGGCACAGACATCCTCGACGACCACGAACAGGGGTATGTCGCTATGCAGTTTGCGCAGGCGGCTGATTTCGTCATTGATCATACCGGCCTGGACGGGGCTGCCGCCGGGGCTATTCACACGCAGAACAACGCCTGCCGTGCCCGATGAGTCGAAGGCGGCCTGCAGCGCGACAATGACGTTTTCTGCGCTGGCATCGCCTTTTGCCTGAATGACACCTTCCAGGTTGACGAGAGCCGTATGGCGAGCACCTTCGGCGAGTTTTTCACTGCCCCACCATTCCATGGCGATACCCAACACAACAAACAGATAGCCAAAGCCGATCAACTTGAAAAAAATACCCCAACGCCGCCCACGACGTTGTTCGATAACTGATTCAAGCGCCAATTTTTCAAGAACCCGCTTTTCCCAGCCGGGTTCACCCTGCACAACGTTACTTTCGCTCACTACATTCACCTTCCTCTATCAAGAAAACTTGCGCGTCATGTTCAGCCACCACCAGTGTCCGCAGGCCCTTTCCATTGCACTTGCCTGTCACGCAGCGGCCAGACTCCGGAGCATACATGGCGCCATGCGTAGCGCAGATCAAATATAGGCCCGTATAGTCAAAGAACTCCGCAGGTTGCCAGTCTAGCTCGACTGGCACGTGTCCGCAGCGATTCAGATATGCAAATACACGGCCTTTGTGGCGTACAACAAACGCCGGCTCAATGCCGGCGGGCTGTTTGATCTCAAATCGCACCCCCTTGCCGCCATCGACAAGTTGGTCGCTTTGGCAGATCAGACGTTCTCTTGCAGCCATTGAGCCAATTCCGGCACGCTTGCAGCACAATAAAGAGGCTCTGTCGCTATCAGAGTTTCGCGCGGATGCGCACCATAGGAGACTCCGACGGCGGCTGTCCCCGCATTGATGGCCATCTGCAGATCATGCGTGGTATCACCAATCATCAACGTTGCCGCAGGCGTCACGCCGAACTCATCCATCAGTTCTTCCAGCATCTGCGGATGCGGCTTTGATTGGCATTCATCGGCACAGCGTGTCGCATGAAAGCGCGGGCCGAGTCCGGTCGACGCGAGTACACGGTTAAGCCCCGAGCGAGCCTTGCCGGTCGCCACGGCGAGGCGTATGCCCGTTTCTGCGAGTTGACTGAGCATTGTTTCAATGCCATCAAACAATATCAGTTCATGGTCGCGCGAGAGGTAGTGGTGGCGGTAGCGTTCCGCCAGCTCACGATAGCGCGCCTCGGCGAGATCGGGTAACGCGTAACGCAATGAATCAAACAAGCCGAGGCCGATGATATGGTTGGCGCGCTCATCCGAGGGCGGCGTCACACCGATGTCACGTGCGGCCGCTTGCAGGCTGGCGGCAATTGCACTGGTGGAATCCATTAATGTGCCGTCCCAATCGAAAACAACCAACCCGAACCGTTTGCTCATGCTCTTACCTGCCGTTTTCTTATGTATCGCGTTGTTCATTTTGGTTTATGCGGGAAATGAAGTCGGTCAATTCGCCTGGCAATGGGGATTCAAGTGCCAGTTTTTCGCCCGTCAACGGATGCGGAAACTCTAGCTTGGCAGAATGCAGAAACATGCGTTTCAGTCCCGATTTCTGCAAGGTGCGGTTGAGCGCGAAGTCGCCGTATTTGTCATCGCCGGCGATAGGGAAACCCAAATGTACCAGGTGAACGCGGATCTGGTGCGTTCGTCCGGTCTTTAGTTCAACCTCCACCAGACTGAAGTTTCTCCATCGGCTTTCCAAGCGGACAATGGAATGTGCCGGTTTCCCTTCGTCGCTGACCTGGACGCGCCTTTCGCCTTCTGCGGTGAGATATTTGTAAAGAGGAAGTTTCACGTGTTGCTGCTGATTCAGCCAGCGGCCTTTGACTAGAGCCAGGTAGCGTTTAGCGATGCCGCCGTCCCTGAACATGTCGTGCAACTTGACCAGTGCCGTGCGTTTCTTGGCCACTATCAGCAGACCGGAGGTTTCCCGATCGAGTCGGTGTGCCAATTCGAGAAACTTCGCAAGTGGCCGCGCCCGGCGTAACTGCTCAATAACGCCAAAGCTGACGCCGCTGCCGCCGTGAACCGCGACGCCTGCCGGTTTGTCCACTACGATCAAGGCGTCGTCCTCGTAGATCAGGTCAAATTCGCGCGCCGGTACGGCCGCCTGTTCGGGCCGTTCGGCGGTGCGGATTGGCGGGACGCGGATCTGGTCACCTAGTTTCAGATGGTAATCGGCACCAATCCGGCCCTTGTTCACACGGACTTCACCGCTGCGCAGGATGCGGTAAATGTGACTTTTCGGCACACCCTTGGCGATTCGCAGCAAAAAATTGTCGATCCGCTGCCCGGCCGCTTCGTCGCCTACTTCAAGCAAAACCGCCGAATCTTTTCTCAAGTCCTTCATTTGCAATATACTAAG